>NZ_JAGHKE010000023.1:0-26579 GCF_017889395.1 Allofournierella sp.
ATGTGGGCCGAGCGCATCATGCGCACCAGCTCACGGGTGGTGAGCACCGCGTCCACATCGTGGCCTGCGTACTCGCCGTCGAACAGCTCCATGTTCCGCTCGCCCTTCTTGGCCACACAGGGCATGATGGACAGGGTGTAGATGTCCTCGGGGGAGCGGCCGATGGCCTGTGCAAAATAGGATTTCATCACCGCGCCGAACATCTGCTGCGGGCTCTTCGCGGTGGACAGCTGCGGCACCAGGTGAGGATACTGGGACTTGATGAACCGAATCCAGCCCGGGCAGCAGGAGGTAAACATGGGCTTTTCCTTGGTTTCACCGCGGGTGAAGCGGCCCAGGAACTCGGTGCCCTCTTCCATGATGGTCAGGTCGGCGGAGAAGGTGGTGTCGAACACATAATCCACACCCATGCGCTTGAGGCTGTCCATGATTTTGCCCACAGTGGCCTCGTCCCGGGAAAGGCCCAGCTGCTCGCCCCAGGCCGCACGAACGGCGGGAGCAACCTGGGCCACCACAACCTTCTTCGGGTCGGAGATGGCCTGCCAGACCTGTTCCGTGTCATCACGTTCATGCAGCGCGCCCACCGGGCAATGGGTGATGCACTGACCGCACAGCGAGCAATCCGCCTCGCCGATGGTGCGGTGGCCGGTGACGTTGATGGTGGAACGGGAGCCGGTGCCTTCCAGATCCCAGATGTTCAGGCTCTGAACCTTATCGCAGATCTGCACGCAGCGCATACACTTGATGCACTTGGCAGAATCCCGGATCAGGGGGAAATTCTGGTCCCAGGGCTGACGCTCCAGCCGCTCCTCAAAGGGCAGCTCGTGGATGTTCAGATCGCTGGCAATGTTCTGCAGCGCGCAGTTGCCGTTGCGGAAACAGGTGGCGCATTTGCAGTCGTGCTGGGAGAGGATGAGCTGCACGGTGTTGCGCCGGTCACGGCGGACCTTGGGGCTGTTGGTGTAGATCACCATGCCCTCTTCCACCACGTTGTTGCAGGCGGTGATCAGCCGCTCCTTGCCTTCCAGCTCCACCACGCACACGCGGCAGGCGGCGATCTCGTTGATTTCCTTCAAAAAGCAAAGCTTGGGGATTGCAATGTTATTCTGCGCGGCCGCCTCCATGATGGTCGTGCCCTTGGGCGCGCGGATGGCCAGCCCGTCAATTGTCAGGTTTACCATACCTTTTCTCTTCCTCCTTTGAACAGGCCGAAGCCGAAGTGATCGCACCGCAGGCAGCGCCCGGCCTCCTGGCAGGCTTCCTTATCGGTCATGCAGTTTTCCACGCCCTCGAAATCACGCACACGCTCGCAGGCCTGGCGCTCGGTAAGCTCCACACGGCCGCAGGGGCTTTTGTCGGCCAGATCGGGCTCGGGGATCTCCACGTCGCAGGTGATCTTGTGGTTGTAGCCCAGGTATTCGTCGATGTTGGCCGCCACCACCTTGGCCGCCGCAATGGCCTTGATGACGGTGGCAGGACCGGTGGCGCAGTCACCGCCGGCGAACACGCCGGGAATGTCGGAGAAGCCGCCGGAGGTCTCGGTGAGGATCTTGCCTCGCTCCACCGGCAGACCGGCTTCCTGGAAGTGCTTGGTCTCGATGCTCTGACCTACCGCCACAATGAGGGTGGTGCAGGGAATAAACTGCTCCTCTTCCCCGCTGGCCTTCACGCTGGCGCGGCCGTCGCGGATGGCGCTGATCATCTGGGGGGTGGTCCACAGCCCCTTCACATGGCCGTTTTCATCAACTTCGATGCGGGAGGGTGCCTGCAGGGTGCGAATCTCCACGCCTTCCGCCATGGCACCCTCGATCTCGGCGGGCAGGGCGGTCATATCCGCCACGCGGCGGCGGTAGACGATGCTTACTTTCTTGGCACCCAGGCGCACAGCAGTGCGAACCGCGTCCATGGACACGTTGCCGCCGCCCACTACAGCCACTTCCTGGCCATTCAGCTCCATGGGCTCGCCCTGGCCCACAGTGCGCAGGAACTCCACAGCGGAGACCACACCGGGAGCATCCTCGTGCTCCATGCCCAGCTTCTTATCTGTACTGGCGCCGATGCTCACCAGCACGGCGTCGTAGGTTTTGCGCAGCTCTTCAATGGTGATGTCCCGGCCGATGCGCTTGCCCAGCTCCACCTTTACGCCGGTTTCCAGAATGGCCTGAATGTCATCATCCAGCCGTTCCTTGGGCAGGCGGTAGTTGGGAATACCATAGCGCAGCATGCCGCCCAACTGGGGCAGCATCTCGAACACGGTCACCTGGTGGCCCATCAGCTGCAGGTAGTAGGCAGCGGACAGACCGCCGGGGCCACCGCCCACCACGGCAACAGTTTTGCCGGTGGAGGGAGCGTTCTTCGGCGGGGGCACGTGGCCTGCACGGTCGGCCGCGACCCGCTTCAGGCCGCGGATGTTAATGGCGTCGTCCACCATATTGCGGCGGCAGCGGGCTTCGCAGGGGTGCTCGCAGATGAAGCCGCAGGTGGTGGGGAACGGATTGTCCTTACGGATCAGGCGGATCGCATCCGCATGACGGCCCTCACGGACCAGGGCAATGTAGCCGGGGATGTCCACATGGGCCGGGCACAGGGTGACACAGGGCACCGGCTGGCTGTAAGTACAGGTACAACGGCCCACCCGAATGTGCTGCTCGTAGTCATCGCGGCAGCCGATCAGGCTCTGGTAAACCATACGGGCCGCCTCGTGGCCGATGGCACAGTCGGCGGATTCCATGATGGAAAGGGCCGTGTTTTCCATCAGGGTCAGGGTCTCCATGGTTGCCTTGCCGTTCAGCACATCTGTGATCAGGTGCTTGAGCTGCAACAGGCCGATGCGGCAGGGTGCACACTTGCCGCAGGTTTGGGCGTGGCACAGCTCCAGGAACGCGCGCGTCAGGTCCACCGGGCAAAGGCCCGGGGGGCTGGCCTCAATGCGGCGTTCCAATTCCTTGTACAACTGTTCGATCACTAATTGCGACCTGCTAGGGGTCGGCATTTCCAATCTGCTCATACCATCCTCCGCAAAAGTAATACTTTTATTTTCTGGTTTGATTTTACCACAACAAAGTATCCCGGGCAATAAATGATAATTTTAAAACAAGTTTTTGAAAACTTTTCATGCAAACCGAACAATCAGCGTTTTCATTTTCTGTGCAAATTTTTAGGTCTTTTCTGCATTTTTATAAAAAAACAGGGCTTTTCCCTCTTCATTCTAGAGGAAAAAGCCCTGTTTTGCAATGGCTTACGCCATGCGCTTGTGAAAATTTTCTCAGATTTTGTTACTGTAGAGCGGGGTCACATAGCTGCCATCGAAGCAGGCAGTGCACAGACCCTGGCAGCCGCAGGCCTGCTTCAGATCATCCACGCTCAAAAAGCGCAGCGAATCCGCACCCAGCACCTTGGCCAGCACATCCGGCTCCAGGCTGGCGCTGGCCAGCTCGGCCCGGGTGGACATATCCACGCCATAGAAGCAGGGGTACTTGATGGCCGGAGCGGCGATACGCAGATGCACCTCGGTGGCGCCCGCCTGACGCAGCAGAGCCACGATCCGCTTGGAGGTGGTGCCGCGCACGATGGAGTCGTCCACCAGAACCACCCGCTTGCCCCGCACCACCGGCACGTTGGCGGACAGCTTGAGCCGCACGCCCAGATCGCGCTGGGCCTGGGTGGGCTGGATGAAGGTACGGCCCACATAACGGTTCTTGATCAGGCCCATCTCGTTGGGCAGACCAACCGCTTCGCTGTAGCCCGCCGCGGCGGAGAGAGAGGAATCCGGCACACCCACCACGATGTCGGCCTTGAAGAAGTTGTCCAGGTCCTCCTGGGCCAGCAGGCGGCCGCACTCACGGCGCACACCGTGCACGTTCTGCCCCTCCAGCACCGAATCCGGGCGGGAGAAGTAGATGTATTCCATGGCGCACAGGTTGCAGCTGGTCTCCTCGGTGTAGAAGCAGCTTTCCAGACCGGCGGCGGAGATCTTCACGATCTCGCCGGGGCGCACGTCCCGCACCAGGTGCGCGCCCACGATATCGAAGGCGCAGCTCTCGCTGGAAACGCACCAGCCGTCGCCCTGCTTAGCCAGCGACAGAGGACGCAGGCCGTTCTTGTCCCGCACGGCGTAGAGATTCTTTTCGGTGAGGATCAGGAAGGCGAAGGCGCCATCCAGACGGTTGCAGGCCTGCTTGATCTTCTCGATGAGCGGGCCCTTGGTGCCCTGCAGCAGATGCAGGATGATCTCACTGTCCGACGAGCCCCAGAAGATGCTGCCCTTGTCCTCCAGCTCCTTGCGCAGCTCGGCAGCATTGGCGATCTGGCCGTTGTGGGCCACCGCCAGCGCGCCGCCGTTGGCCAGGCGGGATACGATGGGCTGCACGTTTTCCACCTCGCCGCCGCCCGCAGTACCGTAGCGCACATGGCCGATGGCGTTCTTGCCGGTCATGCCGTCCAGATCGTTGCGGCCGAACACATCACTCAACAGGCCCTTGCCCTTGCGGCAGCGAACGGTCTTGCCGTCTGCCACGGCGATGCCCGCGCCCTCCTGGCCGCGGTGCTGCAGCGCGTGCAGACCGAAATAGGTCAGATGTGCCGCGTCGCTCTGGCGGTATACGCCAAACACACCGCATTCCTCGTGCAGACCCTTATCCAGATACTCTCCCATAGTGTTACTTTTACCCCCTTGAAACAGATAAACCGGCCCGGTAATGATTACCGGGCCGGCGCATTTATAAACAGTTACTCACGCACCAGGTATGCGTCGCGGGCAGCGCCCACGGAAACATACTTGATCTTGCAGCCAACGGCCTTTTCCAGATACTCCACATAGTCCTTGGCAGCCTGGGGCAGACTCTCCCAGGTACGGCAGGCGGTGATGTCGCAGTGCCAGCCGGGCAGGAACTTTACCACCGGCTTGGCGTTGTCCAGCGCCTCGCCCATGGGGAAGCGGTCGACCTCTTCCCCGTTCACCAGATACTTCTCCACCACAGGAATCTCTTCCATGTAGTCCAGCACATCCAGCAGGGTCAGGGCCAGCTCATCCGCGCCCTGGCAGAACACGCCGTAGCGGCTTGCCACCACATCGAAGGGACCCACGCGGCGGGGACGGCCGGTGGCCGCGCCGAACTCATGGCCCGCCTCACGCAGGGCGTTCTTCTCTTCCTCGGTCATGGCCAGCTCGGCGGTGAAGGGGCCCTCACCCACGCAGCTGGAGTAGGCCTTCATGATGCCGATGCTCTTGTGAAGCTTGTGGCCGGGGATGCCTGCGCCGATGGGGGCGTAGCTGCCGATCACGTTGGAGGAGCTGGTGAAGGGATAGATGCCGAAGTCGATGTCACGCAGCGCGCCCAGCTGAGCCTCGAACAGAATCTTCTGGCCCTCGCGGTCGGCCTTGTCTAGGAAAGCGCCCGCATCGCAGATGTAATCCTTGAACAGCTCGGCGTACTTCTGGCACCAGGCCCACATCTCTTCCAGATCGATGGGCTTCTGGCCGTAGACCTTTTCCATGGTCAGGTTCTTCCACTCCACGATGGTGGCCAGACGGTCCTTCACGGACTGGTCCAGGTTGAGCAGATCGCCCATGCGCAGGGTCTTCTTCATAAACTTGTCGCCGTAGGAGTAAGCAATACCACGGCGGGTAGAGCCAAACTGGTTGCCGCTCTTGGACAGGCGGTCCTCCTCCAGGCCGTCCTCAGCCACATGATACGGCATGCAGATGGTGGCCCGGTCACTGATCTTCAGATGGCTGGGATCGATCTGGATGCCCTGCGCCCGCAGTGCGGCGATCTCCTTCTCCAGATGGGCGGGGTCAATGACCATGCCGTTGCCCATAACGCACACCACATCCGGCCGCAAAATGCCGCTGGGCAGCAGATTCAGCACGAACTTGCCTTCGGGGGTCACCACGGTGTGGCCGGCGTTGTTGCCGCCCTGATAGCGCACCACGATGTTGTATTCCTGGCTGAGCAGGTCCACCATGCGGCCCTTGCCTTCGTCGCCCCAGTTGATTCCGGTGATTGCAGTTAACATAAATCCCTTGCTCCTTTGTTCCTTGGCTGATTGCCTCAAAGCCTGACCACTTTGCAGCTGCGCGGCCAGACGAGCCTTTTCACACAAACAAAGACGCCCACAATCTGCCTTTCAGCGCTTTGTGAACGTCTTTATTCACTTTAAAATTCTACCATCCCGGCGGGGCCATGTCAATAATTTGCCAGAAATGCGCCGATTATTTTTTGCGGCTTCTCTTCCCTGCTGCGGCCCGGGCTCAGCCGCACACCTGCATTTCAAGCGCAAAAAGCGGCCTGCTCCGCGCTTTGCACACAGAGCAGACCGCTTTGCTGTTTCGGGATGATACCCCGCCAATAACCGATCAGGCAGCCTTCTTGGCCTCGGTTTCCGCAGAGGGGAAGATGATCTTGTTGACGAAGAAGAAGACGACCATGGAGATGCCGCCGTTCAGTACGGTGGTACCGATGTTGTAGATGAAGTCCGGAACCAGCAAACCGGCCACGGCCACCCAGATGCAGTTGATGGAGTTCACGATGCAGGTGATGATGCAGAACGCCACCAGATACCAGGCAATCTGCGGGCCCAGCTTGCCGTGAGAACGGAACACAAAGTTGCGCTGGATGGGGAAGTTGATGCACTCGCCGATCACCATAGCAACCATGTAAGCGCAGAAGTAGGCAAGGCCGCCGTGCGCCTGGTCATAGCCCAGAATGTTCCACTCGAAGGTCTCGCCGAACAAAGTCAGCGGAATGCCGGGCCAGCCGAAGCTTGCATCGCCCAGACCTGCGAATGCGGCGGGCAGGAACTGCAGCATGAGATATTTGAGCACGGTGATCAGGTTGCTGACGATTACGAACAGGCCGCCCTCGCGGACCCACTTGGCTGCCGCCGGATGCTTGGCGGCAAAGTTGTTCCAGAAATTCATTTATCTATATCCCCCTCAATTTTATCAGACTCCACTGGTCTGCTCCGTTTTACTTCTGTGCCTTGCGGCCGGCAAAGAATGCCTTGATCAAACCGCCTAGGCCCTTGAGGAAGTGGCCGTTCACCATGGTCACCATGCAGCGGGCCATATCCATGGTCACCGCGCCGCCGGTCATCTTGGCAATGCCGCGGAAGGGCATGTTGTAGATGAACAGGATGTTCAGATCCGGCTCACCCTTGGCAATGCTCTTGTCTTTCAGATGGGTCAGGATCTTGTAGACCAGACGGGCCAGCGGGCTCTTGGCGTAGTACATCTGGCAGATGGCATCGTTCATGCCCAGCAGGCCGCTGGCGTCCCAGCCGGATTCCGGAATGGGATGACCCAGCAGAGCCTCGAACTGCGCGTCGGACACCTGGGTGACTTTGCCGGTATAGTAGCATTCCAGCTGAGCAGGATCGTAGGAGCAGGCAGCGCCGGTGCCCTGTACGGTGACCTCACCCTCCAGGCGGATATCGGCCACGCTGGCGCCCACCATCAGCTGGTACACACCGCCTTCAACCTGCCAGGAGTCGGTCTTCACATCAAAGTAGCGGAAGGCCTTGTCATCCAGCTGGATGGTAACGGTTTTGCTCTCGCCTGCCTTCAGGAAGACCTTGGCGAAGCCCTTCAGCTCCTTGGCGGGGCGGAACACCTTGCCATCCTTGCAGCCCACATACAGCTGGGCCACCTCGGCGCCATCCCGCTTGCCGGTGTTGGTCAGGGTAAAGGTTACCTCCTTCTCGCTCACCTTCAGATCACTGTATTCGAAGGTGGTGTAGGACAGGCCAAAACCGAAGGGGAACCGCACCGGCACGCCGGCGGTCTCGTAGTAACGGTAGCCCACAAACAGGCCCTCACGGTATTCGCTGGTACGCTCCAGACCCGGGTAGTAGGGGCTGGAGGGGTTCTCCTCACAGGTCATGGGGTAGCTCTCGGCCAGCTTGGCGCTGGGGTTCACCTGGCCGGTGATCACACGCAGTACCGCACCCGCGCCTGCCTGACCGCCCAGGTAGCCATGGACCAGAGCCTTGCAGCGGTTCAGCCAGGGCATCTCAACCGGGCTGCCTGCAGACAGTACCACCACCAGATTGGGGTTCACCTCGGCCACGGCTTCCAGCAGCTCCACCTGGTTTTCCGGCATCCGCATGTGATCCCGGTCCAGGCCCTCGGTCTCGCTGATCTCAGGCAGGCCCACATACAGCAGAACCACGTCTGCCTTCTTGGCCAGCTCCACGGCCTCCATCTTCAGGGCCTCGTCGTGCTTGTTGTTGCGCTGGTAGCCCTGGGCATAACCCACAGACTGCAGCGGCATGCCCGCCAGCAGCTCATTTGCGGTGTCCAGCTTGGTGGGGTTCACCAGGCTGGAGCCGGCGCCCTGGTAACGGGGCTTCTGGGCAAACTCGCCGATCACGGCCACCTTAGTGCCCTCGGCCAGAGGCAGGATATCGCCCTCGTTCTTCAGCAGCACCACGGTCTCCTCAGCGGCATGGGCGGCCAGCTGATGGTGACCTTCCTTGTCGAACTCCTTGCCTGCAGCGGGAGCGTTGATGGTGGAGAACACCAGACGCAGGAACTCATCCACACGCTGGTCCAGCAAATCCATGCTCAGACGGCCTTCCTTGACCGCGGCCACCAGTTCACGGTCGCTGTCGCCGCCGGTGCCGGGCATTTCCAGATGGCTGCCCACGCGGACACCTTCCACGTGGTCGTTGGAGCCGCCCCAGTCGGTGACAACAGCACCCTGGTAGCCCCAGTCGTTCACCAGAACATCCTGCAGAAGGTGCTTACTCTCGTTGGCGTAAACGCCGTTGATCTTGTTGTAAGCGCTCATGATGGTCTTGGGCTGGCCTTCCTTTACGGCAATCTCAAAGCCGGTGAGGTAGATCTCACGAAAGGTGCGCTCGTCCATCACGCTGTCGTTTGCCATGCGGCGCAGCTCCTGGCTGTTGGCCGCGAAATGCTTGGGGCAGGCGGAGATGCCGTTCTCCTGCACACCGCGCACGAAGGCGGCGGCCATCTTGCCGCTCAGGTAGGGGTCTTCGGAGAAATACTCGAAGTTACGGCCGCACAGCGGGCTGCGCTTGATGTTCAGGCCGGGGCCCAGCAGCACGTTCACATCCAGGCTGGCAGCTTCTTCACCCACCAGACGGCCCACCTCCTGGCTCAGCTCCGGATTCCAGCTGTTGGCCATGGTGGCAGCGGTGGGCAGGCAGGTGGCGGGTACACTGGCATTCAGGCCCAGGTGATCGCCTGCGCCCATCTGCTTGCGAACGCCGGTGGGACCGTCGGACAGAAAGATGCTGGGGATGCCCAAGCGCTCGATGGGACGGGTGGTCCATACATCCCGGCCGGACAACAGACTGCACTTTTCCTCCAGAGTCATCTGATCGATCAAATCTTTGTACTTCATGGGCTTAACTCCTTTGCTCTCTAGCGCCCGCCTTGGGGCGTGGTTGGTCCATTGGCTGGTTCCCACAAAGCAGTTTTGAAGAAAACCACTCTCTGGGAGCCGGCCATGACCGGGGCCCCGCATGATTTACACGGGGCCCCGGCATTACGGCCGGTCAGTTACCGGTTATTGTGCTTCGAAGGAAGCTTGGAAAGCATTACGCTTCGGTGTTGGCCTGAGCCTGGGCTTCCTGCGCCTTGCGGCGGCTGTAGCCCTTAACGGTGCGAACCTCCAGCACGACCAGCACAGCAGCCAGCACAACGTCGATGGCAATGGCGGCGATCTGCCAGGTGGGCATACCGGGGTTCAGGTTCTCTTCCATGTAAGCGCGGCTGTTCACCACGGTGTACAGGATGTTCTTACATGCCTGACGGGCAGCCAGAATGCCGGTGGCGCTGGTGGTGTCGGTCAGGTAGTTGGTCTCGGTGGGATAGTTCACCAGACAGAAGTCGGTGCCGTTGCGAATGCCCTGGTCAGCATCCATGTAGCCGTACACGCCGAAGTAGTCGGTCAGAACCATGCCCACGAAGCCCCACTCGTCACGCAGGACGATGTTGCACAGGGCGTTGGAAGCGCCGGCCCACTCGGTACCCACGTAGTTGAAGGAGGACATTACGGCATCTGCGCCGCCTTCCTTCACGGAGAGTTCGAAGGGCTTCAGGTAAATTTCGCGGATAGACTGCTCGTTGGCCCAGGTGCACAGCATGCTGTTGCGGTTGGTTTCCTGGTCGTTCAGAGCGTAGTGCTTGATGTAAGCGTACACGCCGTGCTCCTCAGCACCCTGGACGGCCTGGGCAGCCAGCTTGCCGCTCAGCACGCCGTCCTCAGAGTAGTACTCGAAGTTACGGCCGCTGAAGGCGGAACGATGGATGTTCATGGCAGGAGCATACCAGCCGGAAACATCCAGATCATCAGCCATGCGGCCGATGGAGGAACCGAACTTGTAAACGGTGTCGGTATTCCAGGTGGAAGCCATCAGAACGGTACCGGCGAAGCCGATGGAGCCCTGACCGGTGAAGTTATTGTTGATGGAAGCGGGGCCATCACAGTCGTAGGTCTGAACCTTACCGATGCTGGCCAGAGGAGCGGTCTGGTAACCGCCCATAGCAATCAGTTCGCTCATCTCCGATACGGTCAGCTGATCCAGGAAGGTATCCCACTGAGCGTCGTCGTAAGCTACGCCGCGCATGTCGACCAGCTGCAGGCCATTCTTGGCGCCGGTGGTGGGCATCTGATCGTCGGGATTGTTATAGTTGTTGGGATCGTAGTTCGCGTTGTTCAGGAAGGCAGCCTTATCCTCTTCGGACATGGTCATGCTGGCCGGAGCGGCAGTGGCCTCGGCGTAGTTGGCAAAACCGTCAGCGCGGGACAGATAGGTTACGTCGCCTTCCACATTCTCAAACTGGTTGGTGGGAGCGGTCTTGTCGGTACTGCGGCCGTCGCTGTACACGATGGTGCTGGGCACATTGTATACTTCGCTGTCCAAAACAGTGTGGGAGTCGCTGTTGATGCTGATGATGTAATCGCCGGCCTCCAGCACGTAGGCAGCAGCGCCGTAGGTGTCGTAGGAAGCCATATCCTCAGCCTTGAAGCTGATGGTCACAGTCTCGGAAGCGCCGGGCTCCAGGATCTCGGTCTTGTCAAAGGCGACCAAGTTTGCGGAAGCCTTCTCGATGCCGCCGTTGGTGTAGGGAGGATTGTAGTAAACCTCCACAACGGTCTTGCCGGCCACGCTGCCGGTGTTGGTCACGGTCACGTCGAAGCTCAGGGTACCGTCGCTCTCGGTGATGGGGCCCATCTCCTGAGAGAAGGTGGTGTAGGACAGGCCGTAGCCGAAGGGATACACAACGGTGGAGTCGTAGTCGATCAGGCCTTCTGCCGCAGCAGTCTCGTAGAACTTGTAGCCCACGTAGATGCCTTCCACATAGTTCACGAAGCTGGGCAGAGCAGTGCTCTGCTCACCGGTGGAGAAGCTGGTGGTAACCACCGCATGCTCATCCATATTGTCATAAGTAAACTGACCAAAGTTGTTGGCAGTGGGGGTATTGAACAGATCGTAAACAAAGGTGTCCACGGTCTTACCGGAGGGATTCACCTCACCGGTAAACACCTGGCCCACTGCATTGAAACCGTTCTGGCCGGGGCAGGGAGCGTACACCGCAGCGTCAACACCGTACTCCTTCAGGAAACCCAGCTCCATAGCGTTGTTGGTGTTGATCAGCACGATCACCTTATCAAAGTTGTCGCAGACCATCTGCAGCATCTCTTCCTCGCGGTTGCTCAGCTGCAGGTAGTGGTCGCCTTCATCCCAGTCATTGCCCTCATTCAGGCTGTCGTCATAAACACCGTTGAAGTAGGAGTTGCCGGTAATGGCATCTCGCTCGAGCCAGCTGCCGTCCACAACAGACACCATATCGGTGGGCATATCGGCGTTCTCACCGCCGGGACGGGAGATCACGACCAGAGCAGTGTCAGAGAATTCCTTGGCGCCGCTCATCAGCTCGTCGGTGTAAGCACTCACGTTGGGCTCGGGCAGGGTCCAATCCTGAGCCCACATGCCAACGCTGGGGCGCTCGGCCTGGTAGGTCTCGTAGAAGTTCACCAGATCCTCGTTCACATTCAGACCGGCGTTCTTCAGGCCGGTGATCAGATCGGTTACTTCATACTGATCGTTCAGAGCACCGGAACCAACGCCGCCGTAAACGGGAGCAGTGGAAGCCCAGCCGAACACATTCAGGTTGGAACCGCTGGCCAGGGGCAGAGCGCCGTTGTTCTCCAGCAGGGTAACACCTTCGCCAACCAGCTCGGTGTTGACCTCATAGGCTTCTGCCATGCTTTCCTCAGTGATGGACCCGCCGCCCATAGCCAGGTTGATCACAGTGAACATGGGGCCGAAGCAGATCAGGTTAACAGTGATCACCAGGGCCAGCAGGATCGCCAGACCAGCCTGGCAGCGGATCATCGCCTTCTTGGCCTTGGGCAGCTTCATGCAGGCGATCATAACCAGAATCGCCAGCACCAGAACGACGCCAAAGCCAATCAGCTGAGATTTCATTGAATCCAGAACTTTGATGACGTCATCGATATTGATAGACAGCATTTCGTTTCCTCCTTAAAATGTAAATGCTTGCGTACTTGCCTCCGCAAGAGGCTGTTCCCTGTGCGCGCAGCCACCTTCCTTTCCGGCGCGCCGGCCGCGGTGCATTCCCTGTTTGCATCGCATTGGGCTCATCACGCCGCTGTCATTCCACAAGCCGGCCCCCATCTCTTGGGCCTGCCCGTTTTTCTGAATGAATTTTAACACGGTCTTCTTACACATTTCATGGTCTCTTCACAAATCGCAGCTTTTGCGCACAAATGGATTTTCACTTTATTGATTCCGCACAAATAGTCCCCGCTTGTTTTCGTCACATTCACCAACACCACCCACAAGTTACAAAATCGTTTCATTTTTGTGGAATCACACAAAAAGAGCTCGCGCAGCTTCACTGAACTGTGAAAACTGCGCGAGCCGCTTGTTTTTATTCTGTTTTCGTGCCGGGCGTTTCCTCTTTGGGCAGCGGAAGCAGGACCTTCATTTCAAACCAGTTGTCCTTGGCAGCCACGGTCACACTGCCGCCGTATTTTTCCGCAGTGTAGCGGATGCTCTTGATGCCAAAGCCGTGGTAGGCCTTCTCCTTTTTGGTGGTCACCGGAAGTCCGCCCTCAAATTTCAGCGTGCCTTCATAGTAGTTTTCAAACCGCAGCAACAAAAAGCTTTTCTGCACCGCAACGGTCACATGGATCAGTCGTTTGGACTTGTCCGGGATGCGCAGTTCACACTCAATGGCGTTGTCCAGCGCGTTGCCGAAGATGGTACAAATGTCCATCACGCTCATAAAGCCCAGCCGGGTACCATCCGCCACACAGGTGAGGGTAATGCCATGCTTCTGGCAGTAAAGACTTTTGCTGGTGAGCACGGTATCCAGCACCGCGTTTCCGGTCTTGTTCTGGGCCTCATAGGTCTTGATGTCCTCTTCCATCTCGTCCAGCCAGGCAGCGCGGCGCTCCGGGTCGCTCTCTGCACGCAGAGCCGCGATCTGATGCTTCAAATCGTGATACTTGCGGTTGATCACATCAATGCTTTCGCGGGACTGGCGGTACTGCGCATATTGATTCTGCAGCACATTCTGGATGGACTCCAGCTCATAGCGCATATGCAGCTCGCCACGCTGCAGATGATAGGCATACAAAATGGCCAGACCGCCCAGATCCACCAGGGTACGGGTGTTGAAGATATCGGTGACAAAGCCGCTGCTGAAGGGAGTATTGCTGTAGGCATAGCTGAGGTTGCTCATCAGAAAAGCTGCCAGGCCGATGGCCACAGCGCTGGCCGTCTCCCGCGGGGTAACCTTGAAGTGCCGGGCAGCCTCCTTCCGGTGCCGCTCCAGCAAAAGAATAAATCCGAACACCGCCCCATAGATCACCGTCAGACAGAGCAGCTCCCATACCTTGCTGCGCCAGCCCAGCCGAAACAGAGTATAGAAGTACAGCTGCCATTCCAGAGCCGCCGCAAATTCCGCCAGCAGGAAGGCCCGGATGCAGTGGTAGCAGGCATCCAGCACCGGAAGGTTACAGCAGGCGCAGAACAGCCCCAGCATCAGACAGATCGCCACGATCATACAGGGAATCCACAAAAACAGCGGCGCATCGCCGGTGAGTTCCAGGAACAGGCACTGCACCGCCAGCATGCCGCCGCTGATACCGGCCAGCCGCCAGCCCCGAAGCCGCAGCGGCAGCTGGCTGATATAAACCATACAGGCCAGCCATTCCGCAGCAGCAGTGTAAATGCGGGGAATGTCGGGAAAGAGCAGGGTGTTCACTTAATCACCTCGCCCACATAGTTGGCCAGCGCTTCCATAAAATCATTTTTCCGGCCCCGACTGATCAATAGCTCCTTACCGCCCACCAGTGCGCAGCCGCCCTGTACGCTGTCCACATGCTCCAGATTCACCAGATAGCCCTTGTTGCAGCGGAAGAAGTTCAGGGGTTCCAGCTTGCCCTCCACATCCTTCATGGTTCCGCTGGTCACATGGTCGCCCTGCTCCGTATGGAAGATCAGGTTGTGGCCCTGACTCTCCACATAATAGATCTTGTCGATGTCTAGCTTCTGGGCCCCGCCCTTGATGCTGATGGTCATGTAGCGGCGGGCCCGCTTTTTCATCCGCTGGATGGCCCGACTCAGCCGCTGGGAAAAGGCAAAATAACTCACCGGCTTAAGCACATAGTCCATGGCGTCCACTGCATAGCCCCGGATGGCGTATTGGGCCATGTTGGTGATGAAGATGATCACCACTTCCGGGTCCACCCGCCGAATCTCCTCAGCGGCGGTCATGCCATCCATGAATTTCATCTCCACATCCAGCAAAATCAGATCATACTGGGCCTTGTAGCCCTCCACGATCTCGTCTCCATCGGAAAAGAGGCTGATTTCGAATTCCTGCCCGCTCTCCTGGGAATAGCGTACCAGGAACTCCCGCAGCTGTGCCGCATAGGCCGCCTCATCCTCCACGATCGCAACGCTGATCATCATTCATCGTGCCGTCCTTTCCGTTTTCAAATTCCGTACGTTCGCCGTTTTTTCATTACTTATTATAAGGAAGGCCCCGAGGTTTGACAAGTACAACCCCGATTCACTTTCCCGGAAACGCAAAAATGCGCGGCAAGCAAAAAGCCTGCCGCGCATCGCTGTTTTCCGTTTTGTTCCCGGCAACTCAGCGCAGGATCGCATAGATGATATAACCGACATACACCAGAATACCGATGCCGCCCATCAGCCGGCTCATCCGGCCCTGCAGCCAGCACCACAGGCACATGACCGCCGTGACCACCAGCAGCACCACCGCGTCGGTGAATACCTCGGCGGAGCTTTCGATGGCGGTCAGCGCGCTGGCGCTGTCCACCACCAGGTCACCGCCCCAGATGATGGCTACGATACCCACCACCACAAACAGGAGGCATTTCGCCACCGAGGGTTTTTCCCCGGCTTCCTCCTCCGTACGCTCTTTCATGGCTGCATATACGGTCCAGATCATATACAGCACCATGCAGGCCAACAGGATCAGGCCCTCCCAGCGCTGGAGCACACCGTCCAGCAGGAAAACCACCAGCAGAGCCGAGGCTCCCACACAGACCGGAAAATCCCTCACGATAAGCTGCCGCTCGATACCGAAGGCCAGAATCAGTGCGCAGCCGCCGGCCACCACCAGCAGATTGAACAGGTTGGAGCCGATCACATTGCCCAGGCTCAGGCCGTTGCTGCCTGCCAGACCGGCGGTAATGCTCACCGAAGCCTCCGGCAGACTGGTGCCCATGGCCACGATGGTCAGACCGATCACCACCGACGGCACCCGCAGCAGGCGGGCAATGCCGGAGGAGCCATCCACAAAGGCATCCGCGCCTTTGACCAGCAGGGCAAAGCCCACCAGCAGGATCACAATATTGAATAACATATTGTTTCCTCTTTCTCTTTGTATTCTCCACAAAGCCGAAATCAATTGTGCCAAAACGACACGAACCGATTCTCATAATACGAGTTCTTCCCCGCCCTGTCAAGCGCATCGCCGCCCGCTGTTTCAAATTGCTGCAAAAAGGCCGTCGAACCACTTTCAAGCGATCCGACGGCCTTCTTCACTCGTTAATTATGCAAGTGCTTTGCAGATCATGGCGCGCACATGCGCTCCACTCCGGTTCAATCCCTCTTCTCCCTCGCAGCTCTGGGCCGCAAAGACGCTGAGCAGCGCTGCCTTGAGCACATAATGACAGTATTCGTCACTGCTGGAGGGCGACACCCGGCCTTCCCTGCGGCCGGTATCGATCACCTGCTGCACAAGGGCAGTCAGCCGGTCCTTGCGCTCCTCCAACGGCCGGCGGGCATAGTCGGGCAGTTCCTTTGCATCCTGGGGGGTAGTGAGGGCAGCGGCGATCACCCGGTAACTGCTGCCCCGCTCCAGCAGCATCCTCACCACAAAGTTCTGGCAGCTTTCCAGCTGATCCTCAAAGCAGGTGCAGGCCGCCAGCTGCTCCTCCAGCGCATTCAGCTCCCGATCCATACACCAGAGCATGGTCGCTGCCAGTATTTCCTCCTTGGAGGAGAAATATTCATACAGTGTTCCCTTGCCCAGCCCCGCAGCGGTGGCGATGGCCTGCACCTTCACCTCATACATGGGCACTCCCTGCTGGGCCAGGGTCAGCACGCCCTGGAAGATTTTTTCCCGCGTCTGCTCGCTCATTCTTCATCCTCCTCTCCCAGGTCCACCTTTTTCAGCTCCTTGCGGAACAGCAGGTCATACAGCACCGGTACCACAAACAGGGTGAGCAGCGTTGCATAAGCCAGACCACCGATGGTCACAATGGCCATGGCGCGGCTCATCTCGGCGCCCATGTCCTGAGAGAACACCATGGTGCTCATGGCCAGAATGGTGGTCAGGGCGGTCATCAGGATGGGACGGATGCGGCGACGGCCGGTAAGCACCAGTGCGTCCCGCTTCTCCATACCGGCCAGACGCAGCTGGTTGGCGTAGTCCACGAACACGATGCCGTTGTTTACCACAACGCCCGCCAGGATCAAGAAGCCCAGCATTGAGATCACCGAGAGCTGCTGGCCGCTGATCCACAGAGCCAGCAGGCCGCCGGTGAAGGCCAGCGGGATGGTGAACATAACAATAAAGGGGCTGAGCAGGCTCTGGAACTGAGCCACCATAATCAGATAAATGAACACCAGCGCAAGGGCGATCATCTTCACCAGATCCACCATAGCGTTCTGGATGGTTTCCACCTCGCCGCTGATCTGGATGGTATAGCCCTCCGGAGCCTGGTAGTCCGCCAACAGCTGCTCCACCTGACGGCTGAGCAGAGTGGTATTGTAGCCCTCTTCGGTGACGGCGGTCACGGTCATATAGCGCTGCTGGTTGTCGCGGCTGATGGAGGCCAGGCTGGCATCGGTCTGAACCGTGGCAAACTCGCCCAGGGTGTGGGTCTCCTCTTCGCTCTCGCCGTTCTCACCCTGCACCTGCACGGTGAAGGCATAATCCAGCAAATTCTCCCGGGTCAGGGCATCCCGTTCATCCACGATCACCACGTCGTAATCGTCCTGCCCCACCGTGAGGGTGGTGGAGGTGGTCTCGGTGGTGAGCGCGGCGGAAAGCTCGCTGTAGATCTGCGCCACGGTCAGGCCATACTGCATGGCCTTGTCCTTGTCCACGGTCACCCGGATCTGGGGCGCGCCGTCCTCCTGGCCGTTGCTGATCTCGGTAAATCCCTCCACCTGGCCCAGCAGGTCCATCATGTCCTGACTGATGGACTGCAGGGTATCCAGGTCACGGCCCTGGATAACGATTTCCATGCCGCTGCCGCCCAGAACCGACATATCCATATTGGAGGTGGACACTGCCAGCTCACAGCCGGGCAGCTGCTTTTGCATCTCCTGGGTCATCTGATCTGCCAGTGCCTGGCTGTTCTTTGCGCCCTCTTCGCTCAGCAGCAGGTAGAAGCTCATGCTCTCCACCGTGCTGGAGCTGCTGCCGCCCATGCCCAGCAGACTGGCGGTGCTGCCGCCGTCCATAGCGCCCACGGTTTCCACACCGGGAACTGTGAGCATGGTCTCCATGGCCTGATCGGCCATTTCATAGGCCTCCTGGCGCTTGGTGCCCTGAGGCAGAGTGAGGGTGGCGCTTACCTGATCGCCGCCCATGGAGGGCATGAACTCCATGCCCATGCGGGCCGTCTGCCACACCGCCAGGACCAGCAGCAGCGCCGCCAGACCCAGCGGCAGCACCTTGTGCCGCAGGCAGAGGCGCAGCGTCCGGGCATAGCCGTTCACCATGCTCTCGAACCAGGGATGACGCTTTTCACTGGCGGTCTTCAGCAGGGTGCTGCTGAGGGCGGGCACCAGCGTAAGGGCCACCAGCAGACTGGCCACCAGAGAATAGGCAATGGTCAGGCCCATATCGGTGAACAGCTGGCGGGTGATTCCCTCGGTAAACACGATGGGCAGGAACACGCAGATGGTGGTGAGCGTGGAAGCCGCGATGGCGCCCGCCACCTCCTTGGCACCCCGCACCGCCGCCTTGGCCGCCGGGGTGCCCTCGCTGCGCATTCGGTAGATATTTTCGATGACTACGATAGAGTTATCCACCAGCATACCCACACCCAGAGCCAGACCGCTCAGGGAGATCATGTTCAGGGTTACGCCGGAGAAGTACATGAGCACCACCGCAAACATCAGGCTGATGGGAATGCTCAGCGCCACCACCAGAGTGGGCTTGAAGTCCTTCAGGAAGACCGCCAGCACGATGACCGCCAGCACGCCGCCCCACGCCAGGTTGGACAGCACGCTGCTCACCGTCATCTGGATGTAGTCGCCCTGGTCCATCAGCGGGGTGATGCGCAGGCCGGGGTATTTTGCCTGCAATTCCTCAATGGCCTGGTTGGCCTCCTTGGACACCTCGCTGGTGGAGGCAGTGGAGCCCTTCTGGATGGTCAGTACCACCGCGCTGTTGCCGTTCACCCGGGCATAACTCTCGGCGCTGTTGTCGGTCATGGCGATATCCGCCACGTCCTGCAGGCGGATATCGCCCACGCCGTCGATGTGCATCAGCAGGGCATTCTCCACGCTCTCCTGATCCGAGAAGGCATCGCCCACTCGCAGGATGTAGGAGTCGTCTCCTTCCTTGATATAGCCTGCGGGCATGGAGAAGTTCTGAGCCATCACCAGACCGCTCACCATGTCCTTGGTGAGCAGCTTGGAGAGGTCCGCCTGCTCCATGGCCTGCTGACGGGCGTCCTCAAACTGCTCCTGGGCCTGTTCCATCTGCTCCTCGGCCTGGGTCAGCGACTGCTCCGCCGCCGCCAGCTGAGCCTGACCGCTGCCAAAACCCGCCGCCGCACTGAGCTTTCCGCTCTCCAGCTGCTTGTAAGCCTCCTGGGCCTTTTCCAGACCCTCCTGGGCAGCCTCCTTCATCATCTTGGCCGCCATCAGCTCGGTTTCCAGGTTGGCCAGCTCGGTATCGATCTGGGGCAGTCGCTCGTCCATCTTCTGCTGCAGCTGGGTCTGCTGCTCCGCCAGCGCCTGGCGCTGGGCAGCCAGCTCGGCGCGCTGGGCGGTCAGCTGGTCTTTCTGGGCCAGCAGCTGCTCCTTGCCCGCCGTCAGATCCGCCAGAGTGGTCATCCCCTGGTCGATCAGTGCCTGCACCGCGTCCTTCAGCTCCTGAATGGGCAGCATGGCCGCCAGATCGCTCAGTGCGGTATCCTCCGGCAGGCCCATGGCCAGCAGCTGGTCGATGCTCGCTGCCGCAGCGTCGATCTTTGCAACACCATCGTCCATCTGGGCCAGACCCGCATCCATCTGGGCCAGACCGTCGGCGATCTGCTTTGCGCCGTCCTCATAGCCCTTTTTCTCCGCTTCCAGAGCGGTCTTGCTGGCGGTGAGGGCGGTCTCCTGGCTGGCCAGCGCCTGGGCCTGGGCAATGGCGGAATCCAGCTGAGCGCTGCCCTCCGCCAGCTGGCTGGCGGTCTCGGCCTGTTTATCCTCCAGGGCGGTCTTGCCGTTTTCCAGCTCGGCACGGCCGTCCTCCACCTTCTGGCGGGCATCGTCCAGCTCCTGCTTCGCCTCGGCCAGCTTGTCGTCCACACTGGCCAGAACCTGAGTGTTCACCTCGTCGATCTTTTCCTGGTTCAGGGTCACCTGCAGGGTCTTTTCCACCATGCCGGTACCGCTCACACTGGCCACGCCGTCCAGCCGTTCAAAACCGGGGATCACATCGGAATCCACAAACTCGGTGAGCTCGTAGATGTCCATATCCTCCATATCCACGCTGGCGATCATCACCGGGAGCATATCCGGCGAAAGCTGCATCAGCATGGGATTCTGGGCCGTCTCCGGCAGTGCGCCCTTGATCTGATCCAGTGCAGTGGACAGCGCCACCATGGCGCTGTCCATGTTGGTGTCTTGCTCAAATTCCAGAGCCACCATGCTTACGTTCTCGCTGGAGGTGCTGGTCACGTTTTTCACACCGCTCACGGTGCCCAGCCCCGCCTCCAGCGGTGCGGTTACTGCCGCCTCCACCCGCTCCGGGCTGGCGCCGGGATAGCTGGTCACCACCATCACATAGGGCAGTTCCATGGCGGGCAAGAGATCCGTGGTCATGCTGGTAAAGCTGATCACGCCCAGCACGATCACCATGATCACCGCCACCACCACGGTAAACGGCTTTTTCACGCAATATTTGGACATAGCTGCTTACTCCTTAATGCATTTTGCAGAATGAAGCCGCCATGCAAAAATACACAGCGGCATAAAGCCGACCGACCGGTCGGTCGGTTCACCTGATTTAGTATACACCCCCGATTCATGCCAGACAAGACGGTGCTTAAAATTTATTTTTCTTTATTTAACACCGGGCGCACTGCATAAACTTGCTTTCATATGCAGAAAGTATGCCTTTTCCTGCGATTTTTGCACAAATTTTATCCGAAGCAGGCCCGCAATTCATGCGATTCACCGTTTTGTTTGTAACCCCTTGATTTTTGTGGGAAAATATCAGACAATATCCATGTTGAAGTGTGTGCGCGGCCTGCGGACGGGCCGCACCGATCTGTGATGAGGTGTTGTGTTTTATGATGATCTCCACCAAAGGGCGCTATGCTCTGCGCGTTATGATGGATCTGGCGCAAAACCCGCCGGAAGAATACGTCGCTCTGGGCGGCGTGGCCGAACGGCAGGGCATCTCGATGAAGTATCTGGAAGCCATTGTAGCGCTGTTGAACAAGGCCGGTTTTCTGGAGAGCCGGCGCGGCAAGGCCGGCGGCTATCGCCTGGTTCTTTCCCCTGCGGAGTACACCGTGGGCGAGATTCTGAAAGCCGCTGAGGGCGGCCTTGCACCGGTAAACTGCCGGGAATGCTCCGACGGCGACTGCCCCCGGGCAAGCCAGTGTGCCACCCTGCCTTTGTGGCAGCGGCTGGACCAGCTGGTGGAAAACTTTTTGCAGAGCGTGACCCTGCAGGACATGCTGGACGGCACGCTCCCTCCCGTTTGATTTTCACGGGAGCATCTGCACAGCCGCAAAATGCTGTGCAGATTTTTTTATTTTTCTTTTTCCTATTGACTTTCTTGGTCATTCGTGTTATTATCCTATTGCAACGATGGGAATTGAATTTTTCCCACTCTGTTTCAGCGTTTCCTGCCGGACATCCGGCAGTTTGATTCAGGAGGAATACAAATGGGCTATATCTACGCCGATAATGCGGCCACCACAAAGATGAGCCGCCACGCCGCCGAGGTCATGCTCGGCGTGATTGAAAACAACTACGCAAACCCCTCCAGCCTGCACACCCCCGGCCAGCTGGCCGCCGTACAGCTGGCCGAGAGCCGCCGGGCCATCGCGGAAATTCTGAACTGCGAGCCCCGGGAGATCATCTTCACCGGCGGCGGCAGCGAGGCCGACAACCAGGCCCTGCTCTCCGCCGCGGCCATTGGTCAGCGCAAGGGTAAAAAGCACATCATCTCCACCAAGTTTGAGCACCATGCGGTGCTGCACACCCTGCAGAAGCTGGAAAAGCAGGGCTTTGAGGTGACCTATCTGGATGTTCACGAAAACGGCATCGTCCGCCCCGAGGATGTGAAGGCCGCCATCCGGCCGGACACCGTGCTGGTGAGCGTGATGTACGCCAACAATGAGATCGGTACCATCCAGCCCATCCGGGCCATCGGCGCCATCTGCCGTGAACAGGGCGTGCTGTTCCACACCGATGCGGTGCAGGCGGTGGGCCATCTGCCCATCGATGTACAGGCAGACAACATCGACATGCTCAGCCTTTCCGCCCACAAGTTCCACGGCCCCAAAGGGGTGGGTGCGCTGTATGCCCGCAAGGGTGTGGCGCTCACCAGCCTGATCGAGGGCGGTGCACAGGAGCGAGGCAAGCGGGCCGGCACCGAGGACCTGCCTGCCATCGCCGGCATGGCCGCTGCTTTGCAGGACGCCGTGCGGGAGATGGACGCCAACACCGCCAGGGTCTCCGCGCTGCGGGACCGGTTGATCGAGGGCCTTTCCGCCATCCCCCACTCCACCCTCACCGGCGACCGGGAGCACCGGCTGCCCGGCTGCGCCAGCTTCTGCTTTGAGGGCATTGAGGGCGAGTCGCTGCTGTTGCTGCTGGACCAGAAGGGCATCGGCGCTTCTTCCGGCTCCGCCTGCACCTCCGGCTCGCTGGACCCCAGCCACGTGCTGCTGGCCATCGGCCTGCCCCATGAGGTGGCCCACGGCTCGCTGCGCCTGACCCTGAGCCCGGAAAACACCCCCGAAGAGATGGAGCACATCATTCAGGCTGTGACCGATGTGGTAGCCTACCTGCGCTCGATCTCCCCCGTTTGGAACGATCTTCAGAAAGGAATCAAGAATTATGTTATACAGTGATAAGGTCATGGACCATTTTCTCAACCCCCGCAACCTGGGCACCATCGACGACGCCGACGGCGTTGGCGAGGTGGGCAACGCCAAGTGCGGCGATATCATGAAGATCTATCTGAAGATCGACAACGATATCATTACCGACGTGAAGTTCAACACCTTCGGCTGCGGAAGCGCCATCGCTTCCAGCAGCATGGCCACCGAGATGATTAAGGGTAAGCCGGTGGACGAGGCGCTGAAGCTGACCAACAAGGCGGTCACCGAGGCGCTGGACGGCCTGCCGCCCCACAAGATCCACTGCTCGGTGCTGGCCGAGGAGGCAGTGCAGGCGGCTATTGCCGACTACCGCACCCGCAACGGCCTGCCCACCGATGATATCCCCTCCTGCAACGGCTGCTGCGGCGGCTGTCACAGCCATGACCATGGTCACGGCCACGACGAGGAGTAAGGACTGCTTTTTCTGATTTCCCCCTCTTTTCATAACATCCTCCAATCTGCATTTTGCGGCAAAGGACCGGCTCGCCCACTGGGCGGCCGGTCCTTTGCGTTGTGTGCGTCTTCTTTTTTCGTCAATCAGGCGGCGTTTCGGCTGCTGAGGAATTCCTCAATGGCCTCCACGGTCTGCTTCTGCTGCTCCTCCGCGGAAATGGTCGCGGGGGCATCCCCCTTCTGGGGGCCGTAGTTGCCGAACTGGGCATGGTTGCCGCCCTCGATCTCCACCACGTTCTCGGTGTAGTCCAGCTTATCCTCCACACTCTGGTTCAATGAGCCGTAAACAGTGAGGGTGTCCTCCGGGGCATAGTCCCCGTAGATATAAGCCCCCAGCAGGATCAGGCCATCCACCTCATCCGGGTGATTTGCAGCGAACTGAGAGGCCATGGCCCCACCCATGGAATGCCCGGCAATGTACCAGTGCTCTACCTCCGGGAACTGCTCCATCACCTTTTCGGCGGCATTGGAATCAAAAATTGCCATATTGAAGGGCATTTCCACCAGAATGCAGGTGACGCCGGTCTGGCGGATCTGATCCAGCAGCGGCAGATAAGCCTGTGCCTCCACCTTGGCCCCGGGATAAAAGATAATGGCGGTATCGGTGGGCGCAGAGGGCGACAGAATGGTCAAATCATCCTGCACGGTGATGCCATCCTCCCCGGAAAGAACCGCCAGGGCCACATCCTCGGCCCGGTAATAGTCAGATACATACCAGAAAAAGGCCCCGACCAACAAGACCAGCAGCGCCAGGACCACAGCCCCGGCGATCAGCAGCTTTTTGCGCAGGGGCATTTTGCGTTTGCTCATTCGTTTTCTCCTTTTGTTGCCTGCTTCCATCCCGCCAGCCAGGCTGCCGCCTCCTGACGGGAATGAAAGCGGATGATGGTTGCTTTCTCCCGGAAGGATTCCATCAGTTCATTCATCTGCGGAAGCTGAGTTTTTGGGAAATCCTCGATCCAGCTGCGGAATTCCAGGTCAAACTCGGTCTCCACCCATGGCATATCCTCCCGCTTGGTTCCAATGCGGGCGGCCGCGCTCTCCAGGCACAGCTCCAGCGGATAGTCCAACAAAAACACGGTATCACACCGTTCCAGGCGCATCTCCATGGTGCGCAGATAGTTTCCGTCGATGATCCAGCGGGGCTGCTTCAGGATATTCGCCAGCGCCGCGTCGAATTCCTCCGGGGATACCTCGGTTCGGTCCGGCTTGTGCCAGATTCGGTCCAGATAATAAAGCGGCAGACCGGTTGCCTGGTGCAGCGCCCGGGCGAAGGTACTTTTGCCCGCACCGGGGCAGCCGATCACGATCACTCGTTCCATGTTCTCACCCGTTCAAAAGCTCCTGCAGTTCGTTCACCAGCCGGCACAGATGGAAACCATCGCATACCGCGTGGTGCACCTGCACCGCCAGCGGCAGCAGTACCCGGCCGTTTTCCTCGTAAAACCGGCCCATGGTAAAGATGGGCGGCAGATAATCGTAGCCGTTTTGCAGGTTCAGATTGAAGCCCTCAAAGCTGGCCCAGGGAATCATGGAAACCGGGAAGGTATTGGCCGGAGTGTCCGGATGGGCCATCATGCCCGGGTTGTTTCCATAGCTTGCCATGTCCTGCTCATAGGCGGCACAAAAGGCTGCGTAATCGCTTGTATAAGCCGTCCACAGGTTGGAAAAAGTCTCAGTCTCCTTGTGGAAGATGGTGTAGCAGGGGTGGACCACATCGTAATAACCCGGCTCCCCCGCCCCGTTCATCGCCATGCGGAACTCCTGGTGCCGGTTCACCACGGTGGACAGATAATACAGCATGGCCGGGTAAAGCTTCTGTCCGCTCTGCCGCAGATGGGTGATGTCCAGCTTGAAGGTTCCGCTGTAGGTACAGGGAACCTGACTGAAATAATGGTTGAAGTATTCCTCCCGCGGCCAGGCGGTGCGGTTGATTTTGGTAAAACTCATTGTTTGTTTCCTCCCTGTACCTGCTCGATCACTTTTCGATAGGGGCCCACGATGGCCTCGGTCATCTTGCCCTTGGCCTGCTTCTGGATGGAAGGCACCGCCAGCAGCGTTCCCACCAGCTTCATCTGCAAAATGCGTTTTTTCTGCTTTTGCGGGAAATCGTAGATGCCCTGCTGCTTATAGAACTTGTGGTCCGCCTTCATCAGGCCCTGCATCACATAGATCAGGTCCCGGAAAATCTTCATACCGCCCACACCGTAGAAATTGGCCGGGCGGGTGAGCTTTTTGTCCATGGCAAAGGTCAGGTTCTCCGCCAGCTGCCGAATTTCCCGGGCGGTGTCGCCCTCGTCGGTGGCAACGCCGCACAGATAGTTGCCGCCCACCTCGGCCCGGCCCTCCAGAATCATGCGCAGGTTGGGCTCGTACCGGTAGTCACCGCTGACTAGATACGCAATGGGTGTGCCGTGGGTCACGGTGCGGTGACCGTTGCAGAACTGCCGGTCATCAAAGCACTTGAAACTGGACTGGGTATAGTGGTCCGCAATGGTGAAGGCATACACAAAAGCGTCCGCGGTCTGGATGGTATTCCGCAGAAAGTCGTCGAAGCCATCCTTATACACGCATTTTCCGGTAACAGCGCAGCCGAAGCAGCCCAGACAACTGCCGTCAAAGGGGAACTGACGCAGGTTTACCACCCGGCTTTCACAGGGCAGTGCGGCGCGGAAATCCGCGATCATGTTGGCCAGATTCTCGTCGGTCTCGGCACAGTTGGTCACGATGACCACATCCCCGCTGCGCTCCTTGGCCGCCTGGGGCAACACAGGCTGTTAGGTGGTTTTCTGCCGGGCCGGGGCCTTCACCGGCGGCGCCACAAAGGGCCCGTGTTCACAGGAGAACATCAGTTGATCAAAGAAGTTTCGGGCATCCTTTTGCCCCTGTTCGCAGAGCAAATCCTCCATATCGGCGGAAAGTCCGCGAATCACCTTCATGCCCAGATCACAGCAGTTTTCCTCTATATAACGGTGAGCGGTCACGTCATAGAAAAGACGGCAATCCAAAACAAGAAATACAACACAACAACGAAAGTAGTAGCCATTCGGGCAGCATCCATATTTTAACCTCTCACTTTCTTCACCTGAAAAGAGCTTCATCTCTGGTCTTATTTTACATCAAATCAGCCAATCCATCCACCGGGCGGTCACTGAATTCTGGTTCCAAGTGTGTCGATCTGTTCCAGCGCAGCTGGGGGCACATCCTCCTCATTCACAACGGCCACCCCGGCCA
>NZ_JAGHKE010000138.1:0-4741 GCF_017889395.1 Allofournierella sp.
TTGCATTCAGCGCGGGTGCATGGTATCATTTTTTAGTTGAGGACATCCTAAAAACAAGGAACGGTCCGCCGGGTCCCCGGTGGGCATATCAGGCGTTCATGCGATGAGAAGGAGGCTATTTATGCAGATCGGATTCGATAACAACCTTTATATTCAAAAGCAGACCGAGAACATTCTCACCCGGATCGAAAAGTTCCAGGGCAAGCTGTATCTGGAGTTCGGCGGCAAGCTGTTCGACGACTACCACGCCGCCCGGGTGCTGCCCGGCTTTGATGTGAACGGCAAGATCCGTCTGCTGCACGAGCTGCGCGACAAGGCTGAAATCATCTTCTGCATCAGCGCAGGCGACATTGAAAAGACCAAGATGCGCGCCGACCTGGGCATCAGCTATGACATGGAGGTGCTGCGCCTGATCGACGACATCACCGCCATGGACATTGCCGTGAACAGCGTGGTCATCACCCAGTACACAGGCCAGCGCGCCGCCGATGCCTTTGCCAAGAAGCTCACCAGCCGCGGCGTGAAGAACTACATCCACCGCCCCATCGAGGGCTATCCTCTGGCTGTGGACTACATCTGCAGCGACGAAGGCTACGGCTCCAACCCCTATGTGGAAACCACCAAGCCCCTGGTGGTGGTCACCGCTCCCGGCCCCGGCAGCGGCAAGCTGGCCACCTGCCTGAGCCAGGTCTACCACGAGTACAAGCGCGGCGTAATGGCCGGCTATGCCAAGTTCGAGACCTTCCCCATCTGGAACATTCCCCTGAAGCACCCGGTCAACCTGGCCTATGAGGCCGCCACCGCCGACCTGGACGATGTGAACATGATCGACCCCTTCCACCTGGAAGCCTACGGCAAGACCACCGTCAACTACAACCGGGACGTGGAGGCCTTCCCCATCGTGCAGAACATTCTGGGCCGCATCACCGGCGACAAGGAGTTCTACCGCAGCCCCACCGACATGGGCGTGAACATGGCCGGCTACGCCATCTTCGACGACGAAGTGGTGCGCAAGGCCGCCACCGAGGAGATCTTCCGCCGCTACTACACCGCTGCCTGCGATGTGAAGCAGGGCAAGGCCACCGAGGCCAGCCTGCATAAGATCGAGAACATCATGCAGCAGCTGGATGTGAACGCCGAAAGCCGCGCCGTGGTTGCCCCCGCTCTGGCCAAGATGCGCCAGACCGAGCAGCCCGCCGCCGCCATCGAGCTGCCGGACGGCCGCATCGTGACCGGCAAGGCCAGCGACCTGATGAGCGCCTGCAGCGCCACCGTGTTGAACAGCCTGAAGGCCCTGGCCGGCATCCAGGATTCCGTGCTGCTGATCCGGCCCGAGGTGCTGGAGCCAATCCTGCGCCTGAAGATCGACTACCTGGGCAGCCGCTCCAGCGTGCTGAAGGTGGACGATGTGCTGGCCGGTCTGGCCGTGAGCGCCGCCACCGAGCCGGTGGCCGCCAAGGCCATGTCTGCCCTGCCCCTGCTGCGGGACTGCGACATGCACTCCACCCAGATGCTCCACTCCGGCGACCAGGGCACCCTGCGCAAGCTGGGCCTGCGCATCACCATGGAGCCCAAGTACCCCGGCAAGGACCTGTTCTTCTGATTTTTATAACCGACGCGCAGCGCGCCCCCGGAACCGTCTGGTTCCGGGGGCGCGTTTTCCACACTCTGCCGTATTTTCTGTTGAAAGCCGACGCATTCTCCTTTTTGCCGCAAAACGATTTACAAGCCCCGGCCCGGACCTTATAATGGAAGAGGACTTCCCCGCGCGCGGGCAACTCTGTCCCCGCGTGCTGAAATGAAACACAGAAGGAGACAGCTTTTATGGAACGTTTGGTTGGCACTGTATCCCGGGGCATCCGCGCCCCGATCATCCGCCAGGGCGACGACCTGGCCAGCATCGTGGTGGATTCCGTTCTGTCCGCCGCAAACAGCGAGGGCTTCTGCCTGCGCGACCGTGATGTGATCGCCGTGACCGAGGCCGTTGTGGCCCGCAGCCAGGGCAACTACGCCTCGGTGGAGAACATCGCCCAGGATGTGAAGGAAAAATTCGGCGGCGGCACGCTGGGTGTGATCTTCCCCATTCTGAGCCGCAACCGCTTCGCCATCTGCCTGAAGGGCATTGCCGCAGGCTGCGAAAAGGTTGTTCTGATGCTCAGCTACCCCTCCGACGAGGTGGGCAACCATCTGATCAGCGAGGATGAGCTGGATGCCTCCGGCGTGAACCCCTGGAGCGATGTGCTCAGCGAGGAGCGCTACCGGGAGCTGTTCGGCTACAAAAAGCACACCTTCACCGGCGTGGACTACGTGGAGTACTACCGCAGCGTGATCGAGAGTGCGGGCGCGAAGGCCGAGATCATCTTCGCCAACAACCCCCGTGCCATTCTGGACTACACCAAGAACGTGCTCAACTGCGACATCCACACCCGCAAGCGCACCAAGCGGCTGCTGACCGCCGCCGGTGCCGAAAAGGTGCTCAGCCTGGATGAGCTGATGACCGCCCCCGTGAACGGCAGCGGCTACAACGACGCTTACGGCCTGCTGGGCTCCAACAAGGCCACCGAGGAGACCGTGAAGCTGTTCCCCATCCACTGCCAGGAGCTGGTGGACGACATCCAGCAGCGGATTCTGGACGCCACCGGCAAGCACGTTGAGGTAATGGTCTACGGCGACGGCGCCTTCAAGGACCCCATGGGCAAGATCTGGGAGCTGGCCGACCCCGTTGTCTCCCCCGGCTACACCGCCGGTCTGGAGGGCACCCCCAACGAGCTGAAACT
Organism: Allofournierella sp.; assembly: GCF_017889395.1. Classification (NCBI taxonomy): domain Bacteria; kingdom Bacillati; phylum Bacillota; class Clostridia; order Eubacteriales; family Oscillospiraceae; genus Allofournierella; species Allofournierella sp. Next base: position 2,778 of record NZ_JAGHKE010000138.1, read on the forward strand.
GAAGTATCTGGCCGACAACGACTTTGCCAACCTCTCCGGCCAGGAACTGAAGGATGCCATCTCCCAGGCCATCCGGGAGAAGGACGAGAAGGCCGAGAGCCTGACCGGCAACATGGCCAGCCAGGGCACCACTCCCCGCCGCCTCACCGACCTGATCGGCAGCCTGTGCGATCTGACCAGCGGCAGCGGCGATAAGGGCACCCCCATCATTCTGGTGCAGGGCTACTTCGACAACTACACCAAGTAATTTATCACGATGGACACGCCCATCAGAAGATGGCCGATGCCCGCGATGCCGCTGATGGCCGCGTCCGCTCCGCTGCTCAGCGAGATGCCCAGCACCTGCACAACGCCACGCACGGTGAACATCACGGTCATGAAGGGCAGCGCCACGTTGTAAAGGCCGTAAAAGCGGCGGAACATGGGCTGAGCAGTCAGGCTGGTGGTCTTGGCGAAGAGCGCCAGCACCAGAAACAGCACCGTGCCCAGCGCGAACAGATGCAGGTGGTTCACCGCCAGGGTGGTCTTGCCGGTGAAACCGTTCCACTTGGTGAATTCCCGGTAGAACACGCCGAAGGCCATAGAGGCGATGGCGTAGCCGAATGCGGTATTGATGAGTTTTTTCATACGGGGTTCCCTCTTTCCGGGCCGTTGGCTCATTTCAGTTGATTTTGAACGCGGTTCAGAATTTATGAAAAAGCCGCGCCGCTCCCGCCGGGGGCGGCGCAGAATATTTGGTCAGTACAGTACCCGCCGGATCACCGCCAGCAGCACCGCGCAGTCGGTGTCCTCCCGGGCAAGCCCTGCCATCAGGCCGGAGAACACAAACGCCACAAACTGCTGCCGGGTCAGATCCTGCCCGAAGGCATCCGGCCGCACCTTTTCGTCCCGCTCCAGCACCTGCTCCAGGCTGGCACGCATGTGGCCAAAGGCCTCTTCCATGGTCTGCCGGGCCTTTTTCCGGTCCTGGGCAGCAAAGCCGCTCATATGAGCCCGCAGAAAATCCGGGTATTCCGCCGCGCCGGTACGGATGCTGTGGAACAGCCACTCCACACAGGCACAGAAATCCCCGCTCTGGGTGCAGCTGCCCGCCGCGTGGAAGATCCCCCGCCAGATGTCCTGCACCGTGGCGGTGACCAGCTCTGCTTTGCTGGGAAAATAATTGTACACCGAGCCCACCGCCACGTTGGCGGCAGCGGCCACTGCCCGCATGTTCAGTGCGGCCAGGCCCTGACTGGCGGCAATGCTCTTGCTGGCGGCCAGCAGCTCCTCGCGGGATGTGATCACTTTATTCATGGCACTCCTGCCTTTCATCTTGAACACTGTTCATCATACAGGGTTTTCCTCATCTTGTCAAGCAAAAAGCCGGGGCGGTGTTCTGTCCGCCCCGGCTGCAAGGCTGTTTTGCCAGATTACAGCTCGATGGTCTCCAGCTTCAGGATCGCCAGAATGTAGATCTTGAGCGCCTGCATCAGCTGGGCGATGTTGGCCGCCTCGTTGGCGCCGTGCATGGGTCCGCCGAACTCGGGCAGCACGGTGTCCAGCCGCTCGGGGCCGAAGCTCACCGCCTTGGGGAAGTGGCGGGCATAGGTGCCGCCGCCCATGGTGAAGGGCTTGGCGTTCTCGCCGGTGACCTCGTTGTAGGTCTCGATCAGAGCCTGGATGGGCGCGGCGTCGGCGCTGATGTAGAAGGGCACCCGCCAGGTGGCCTGTTCCACGGTGGCGCAGCCCTCGGAGGCCGCCTCCAGCCGGGCCTTGATCTCCTCGCCGGTGATGCTGGTGGGGAAGCGGCTGTCCACATCCTGCCACAGGCGGCCGTCCTTCAGCTCGATCATGCCGCCGATGATGGTCAGCGGATCGAAGGCGTCATCGCTGGCGGCGATGCCCACGCCGCTGCCGTCGGTGTTGCTGTGCAGCTTGCGCAGGTAGGTCAGGAACTCCTCCTCTTCGGCGGTGACCAGATG
>NZ_JAGHKE010000024.1:0-25603 GCF_017889395.1 Allofournierella sp.
GGAGCTGCTTTCCATGATCTGCCCGGAGTTTTCCGTCATCACCAGTGAGGTGGACGAGTCCGCCATCACCGCCCCCACCCCCGCCGAGACCGCCCTGGCTCTGGCCACCGCAAAGTGCAGGGCAGTGGCCAAGGATCACCCGGAGGATGTGGTCATCGGCTGCGACACCGTGGTGGACTGCGGCGGCGAGATCTTCGGCAAGCCCGCCGACCGGGAGGACGCGGTGCGGATGCTGCACGCGCTTTCCGGTAGGGGCCATCAGGTGCACACCGGCGTGTGCGTGTGCAGGGGCGAGGAATGCAAAAGCTTCGTTGCCACCAGCACCGTGAATTTTTACCCCATCGAGGAGGAGGCCATCCAGGCCTACGCGGATACCGCCGAGCCCTACGACAAGGCGGGCGGCTACGCCATTCAGGGCACCGCGGCCCTGTTCTGCGAGGGCATCGACGGCTGCTATTACAACATCATGGGCCTGCCGGTTTCCCGCCTGGCCCGGCTGCTGCGGGAGTTTCGGTGATTTCTGGCGGAAAAATCACCGGAAAAAGTTTGAAGAAATTGAAAAAAAAGCCCCGCGCCCGTTGAGAATGTTCTCCGGGCCGGGTATAATAAGATAGAATGCCTGCACGGCGGCACAAGCCGGCGGCGGCGCGTTTTTTTGATTTTTATCCGGTCATTTGAAATAGAGTGTGCGCCTCGGTGTGAGGCCTGTGAGAAAAGGAGAAACGTGTATATGTTCAGCAAGGATATCGGAATCGACCTCGGAACCGCCAATACCCTGGTTTACCTGCGGGGCAAGGGCATCATCATGCGGGAGCCCAGCGTGGTGGCCGTGGATACCAAGACCGACGAGGTGCGCAGCGTGGGCCACGAGGCCAAGGCGGTCATCGGCCGTACCCCCGGCAGCATCATGGCGGTCCGTCCTTTGAAGGACGGCGTGATCGCCGACTTCGACATCACCGCCAACATGCTGGCCCGCTTCATCAAGAAGGTCTGCGGCAACAGCATGTTCTTCCGTCCCCGCGTGGTCATCTGCATCCCCTCCGGCGTGACCGAGGTGGAGCGCCGCGCCGTGAAGGAGGCCGCCCTGAAGGCGGGCGCCCGTCAGGTGAGCGTGATCGAGGAGCCCATGGCCGCGGCCATCGGCGCCGGTCTGCCCATCAGCGAGCCCTCCGGCAGCATGGTGGTGGACATCGGCGGCGGCACCAGCGAGGTGGCCGTGATCAGCCTGGGCGGCATCGTGGCTGCCCGCAGCGTGCGCGTGGGCGGCGACGAGTTCGATCAGGCCATCATCGCCTACATCAAGCGCAAGTACAACCTGCTGATCGGTGAGCGCACCGCTGAGCAGATCAAGATCGAGATCGGTTCCGCCTACGAGCTGGAGGAGGAGAAGGAGATGGAGATCAAGGGCCGCAACCTGGTGGACGGCCTGCCTAAGAACATCACCGTACACTCCGAGGAGATCCGCGACGCGCTGGCCGAGAGCCTGCAGAAGGTTGTGGACGCCATCAAGGAGACCCTGGAGCGCACTCCCCCCGAGCTGAGCGCCGACATCATCGACCACGGCATCATGCTCACCGGCGGCGGCGCGCTGCTGCGCGGTCTGGATGAGCTGGTACATCGTGAGACCGGCATTGACGTGCACGTGGCCGAGACCCCGCTGGACTGCGTGGCTGCCGGCACCGGCGCGGTGCTGGATCACATCGACCTGCTGGGCGACGTGCTGGACGACAACTCCTCTCATTTCTAAGGAAATTCTTCCGCCGTGCGGGCGGGGGATTTTGTGACCATCAAGCCGGGGCCGCGCCCCCGGGCTTTTGTGCAACACCGGCGCGGGCGGCCCTTGCCGGGGCGGCCCGCGTATTTTTTATTCGTTTGCAAAGCATGCTTTGCGCAACTCAACCGGGGAGGTGAGCCCACTGAAGGACTTTTTCAATACCGGAAAATTCAAGGCCCTGGTGGCACTGGCAGTGCTGCTGGGCGGCATTATGGCCTGGGCCGGCGCCAACGGGCGGCTGGCCAGCGCGCCGGAGCAGGTTCTGAGCGCGGTGCTTTCGCCCTTCCAGAAGGGCGCGGGCGCGGTGAGCGGCGGCGTGGGGGGTCTGTTGGACAAATACGCCCGCATCGACTCCATCATCGCCGAGAACGAGGCCCTGAAACAGGAAAACTGGGAGCTGCAGGATAAGCTGGTGGAATACGACCGGCTCAAGGCCGAGAACGACGCCTACAAGGAGCGGGACCGGCTGGAGGACGACAGCCCCGAATATACCTATGTATCCGCCTTTGTGATCGGCCGCGACCCGCTGGAGCAGTTCGGCGGCTTCACCATCGACCTGGGCACCCTGGACGGGGTGCAGCAGGGCGACGTGGTGGTGAGCGACCAGGGCTACCTGGTGGGCCGGGTGCTGGAGGCGGGCCCCGCGTCCAGCAAAGTGATGACCATTCTGCAGCCCGGCTCCTACGTGGCCTGCGTGGTCAGCCGCACCCGCGACACCGGCAACCTGAACGGCAGCGCCGACTACGCCGCCGACGGCCGCTGCGTGCTGGAGAACCTCTCCCGCGATACCCTGGCCCAGGTGGGTGACCAGATCATCACCACGGGTCTCGGCGGCGAGTTCCCGGCGGACATCCGGGTGGGCACCATCGAGGAGATCCTGCCCGAGGAGAGCGGCCGGTCCTCCATCGCGGTGATCGAGCCCGGCGCGGATGTGAACAACGTGAAGCACGTGTTTGTGATCACCGATTTCGAGACCGCCTACGGCCAGCAGGCCGAACAGGCCGAGGATGCCGCCTCCTCAGCGGCACAGGAATAACCGGCATGAGCCGGGAAGGAAAGGGGGCGCGCGCCCTGTGACGAGCCGACGCAAACGGAATCTGACCCTGCTGGCCAAGTGGGCCTGCTACTTTTTGATCCTGCTCATCGCGGCCACCCTGCAAAGCCTGCCGGGCTTTCTGTCCATCTTCGGGGTGCGCCCGCTGTTCATTCTGCCGGTCTGCCTGGCGGTGGCCATCTATGAGGGCGAGTATCCCGGCGCGCTGCTGGCTGTGGCCGGTGGCTTTCTGTGGGACTGGACCGCCAACCGGGTCAGCGGCCTGATGGCTCTGGGCCTGATGGTGGTCTGCTTTGCCGCCGCGGTGGTGGTGGAGCTGTATCTGCGGGTGAACACCGTGAACTTCGTTCTGGTGAACGCCGCCTGCTGCCTGCTGGTGACCGGCATGGACTTTTTGTTTTATTATCTGATGCCCGGCTATCCGGGCGCCACTGGGCGCTTCCTCACCCAGGTGCTGCCCATGGTGCTTTACACGGCGGCGCTGTCGCCCCTGGCCATGATGGCGGTGCGGCGGGTGGCAGGGCATTTCGTGCCGGAACGGTAACCGAAAGGAGGGCGCCCCATGGACCAGAAAAGCGTGTTCCGCCGGGTGGTCGGACTCATCGTCATCAGCCTGGCGGTGCTGGGCGTGATCGTTCTGCGGCTGGTGGAGTTCCAGCTGGTGAACGGCGAGGAGTACAAAAGCCAGGCCCAGAGCGTGACCAATTACAAATTCAATATCCCCGCCGCCCGGGGCGAGATCGTGGACCGGTACGGCCGGGCTCTGGCCTCCAACGCGGTGGGCTATGATCTGGTGATCAATCAGCTGATGCTCACCGGCGATGTAAACCAGCTGGTGATGGATCTGGTGGAGATCCTGCAAAGCTGCGGCGAGGAATGGAACGACACCATGCCCGTGAGCAGCCCGGACGAGGAGGGCCACTACACCTTCACCGACGGCGACGATACCTCCGCCCAGAACCGGCTGGCCAAGCTGAAGCAGAACATCGAGCTGCAGCAGTACGCCACCGCCGATCAGGTGATGGCAAAGCTGGTGGAGCGCTACAAGCTGGAGGATTACGACCCCTACTGGCAGCGGGTGCTGGCCGGTGTGCGCTACCAGATGCAGCTGGAAGATTTCAGCGCCAGCAACAGCTTCACCCTGGCCAGCGATGTGTCCAATCAGACGGTGGCCATGGTCAAGGAGCGCAGCCTGAGCCTGGCCGGGGCCGAGATCATCGAGACCACTCACCGGGTGTATGAGGACGGCACCCTGCTGCCCCATTACCTGGGCAGTGTGGGCAGCATCACCAGCGAGCAGTGGTGGGTGGAGGATGAGGACGGCAACGTGACCACCCCCTTAAAGGACGCGGGCTACAACATGAACGACCTGATCGGCCAGTCCGGCGTGGAAAAATACGCCGAGGACCGGCTGCGGGGCAAGGAAGGCACCCAGCAGGTGAGCCGCGATAAAAGCGGCGTGGTGGTCAGCACCCAGATGCTGGTGGAGCCCCAGCCCGGCGAGACGGTGGTGCTCACCATCGACAAGGACCTGCAGAAGAGCCTGAACGAGCAGCTGGAGGCCCTGATTTTGCAGATGCAGCAGACCAAGGAGTCAACCAAGGGCAAGGAGGTCACCTCCGGCTCGGCGGTGGTCATCGATGTGAAGACCGGCGGCATCCTGGCCATTGCCAACTACCCCAGCTACGACCTGAACCTGTATAAATCCAACTACAGCACCTACAGCTCGGACCCCAACACCCCGCTTCTGAGCCGGGCCACCACCGGCCTGTACGCCCCGGGCTCCACCTTCAAGCCCGCGGTGGCACTGGCGGGCCTGCTCAGCGGCACCGTCACCCCCCAGGACACGGTGAACTGCACCCGGGTGTATGACTTCTACACCGACTACAAGCCGGTCTGTCAGCAGCTGGGCCCCCACAGCGGCCCCACCAACCTGACCGAGGCTTTGACCCACAGCTGCAACATCTACTTCTACGATGTGGGCCGCCGGGTGGGGCTGGAAAACTTCGACGAGATGGCCACCAGCCTGGGCCTTGCCACCAAGACCGGCTTTGAGCTGGGCGAGTCCACCGGCAACCTGACCCATACCACCGACGAAAACTACGGCAAGGGTCTGGAGCTGCAGGCGGCCATCGGTCAGGGCAACACCCAGGTGACGCCCATCCAGCTGGCCACCTACGCCTCCACGCTGGCCAACAAGGGCACCCGGTACAAGACTCACATCGTGTCCGGCTACCGGGACAGCAACACCGGCGAGCTGATCGAAGAGGTGGAGCCGGAGATCGTGGAGCAGATCGAGGATAACATCGGCGCCTTCGACGCGGTGGAACAGGGCATGCTGGGCGCCGCGCGGGGCAGCAGCGCCCTGCGGGACTATCCGCTGAACATCGCGGTGAAGACCGGCAGCCCCCAGCGCTGGGAGCGGGACGAAAAGGGCAACTACGCCTACACCAACACCGCCGTCATCGCCTACGGCCCGGTGGAGGACCCCCAGCTGGCCATCGGCATCGTGCTGGAATGGGGCGGCGGCGGTTCCAACGGCCTGCCCCTGGTGCGCAGCATCTTCGACAGCTACTACTACACCCAGAGCGAGGGCCTGGAGCCCGAATCCGAGGGCGTGCTGCTGCCCTGATGACCGGGCGGCACACCGCCGCACACAGCATTTCCCCGGGGCACGGCGGGCCGATTGGCACGCCGTGCCCCTTTGTGTCTGCAAAGAGGCGGTTCCTCGGGGGAAAACGGCGAAAAGAAGAGCGAAACACAGGTTTTTTTGGCCTAAATCCACAAAAGACAGCTTGCTATCAACCCCGCTTTGTGTTATCATGTTAATATAGGCGCATCATGGGTGCCTATATTCCATTTTTCGTTGATCCCGGCCCCATCCCGGCCGAAAAAAAGGAGGTCCGGTCCGTGGCCGCACAGATCATTATGGTGGCCTCCGGCAAGGGCGGCACCGGAAAAAGCACCGTGTCGGTGCTGCTGGGCAGCCGCCTGGCTGCCGCGGGCAAAAAGGTTCTGCTCATCGAGCTGGACAGCGGCCTGCGCAGCGTGGACATCATCGCCGGGGCCGCGGGCCGCACCGTGTACGATATCTCGGACGTGCTCTGCGGCCGGTGCGACTGGCGCAAGGCCATTGTGGAAAGCCCGGTCTACAAAGGGCTTTCGCTGATCAGCGCCCCCTACGAGCGGGGCAACGTGCAGCCCCAGCAGCTGGCCAGGCTCACCCGGAAGATGGCCAAGCACTACGACTTTATTCTGGTGGACACCGCCGCCGGTCTGGGCGCGCCCTTCGCCGCCGCCATGGTGGTGAGCCAGATGGCCCTTCTGGTGCTCACGCCGGACCCGGTTGCTCTGCGGGACGGCCACATCGCCGCCGATGTGCTGTTTGAGGGCGGCTTTACCAACGTGCGTCTGGTGATGAACCGGGTGGGCCCCTCCACCTTCGACAAGGGCGCGGTGGCCGATCTGGACGAGTGCATCGACACGGTGGCCGTGCAGCTGATCGCCGTCATCCCCGAGAGCGCGGCTCTGCTGAAAAGCACCGCCGCGGGCGAGGCCTTGCCGGAAAATACGCTGGCATGGCGGGCGTTTGACAATCTGGCCCGCCGCATCCTGGGCCAGCAGGTTCCTCTGGCCGTGCGCTGAGGGATGAAAATTTTGCGTTCCCCATGCCCTTCGGGGCATGGTTTCCCATTTTTATACACAGCAGGCGGGCCGCAGCGGCGCCGCCCCCATAGAGGCATATCCCATAGAGGTTTGGAGAAGGTGCGTGCCCGCCGGGCGCGCAAATACGTTAGTTTGTCTTGAGAAAAAGGAGGGTGTTCCGTCCATGAACATCGCATTGATCGCGCATGACGCGAAGAAGGAATTGATGGTGCAGTTCTGCATCGCTTACTGCCGGGTGCTCAGTCAGCACAACCTGCTGGCCACCGGCACCACCGGCAAGCTGGTGAGCGAGGCCACCGGCCTGCCCATCCAGTGCTTTTTGTCCGGCGTACACGGGGGCGACCAGCAGATCGCGGCCCGCATCGCCTGCAACGAGATCGACCTGCTTCTGTTCTTCCGCGATCCCATCAGTGCGAAACCTCACGAACCCAACGAGATGAATCTGCTGCGTCTTTGCGACGTGCGCAACATTCCCATCGCCACCAACATCGCCACCGCCGAAGTGCTCATCCATGGCCTGGAGCGGGGCGATCTGGAGTGGCGCAACATCGTCAACCCGCCCCAGCACTAATATGCCGGAGCGCCGTGACCGAGTAAAAACGGGGCTTTTCGGTATTTACCGAAAGGCCCCTTTGCGTTTTTTCGGGGCCTTTGCCCGGCTGGGGCTTTGCCCCCGACGGGTGCAGAGCGCCCTGATCCTGGTCGGTGTGGGGGCGCTGTATGCCCTGGAGACCCAGACCCTGGGCCTCTTTGTGCCCTGTCCGCTGCACCTGCTCACCGGGTTCAAGTGCCCGGCCTGCGGCATCACCACCGCCATTCTGGCCCTGCTGCACGGAGATGCGGGCACGGCCTTTGCCGCGAACCCCGGCCTTGCCTTCAGCCTGCCGGTGCTGGGGCCGTATCTCTGCTGGCTGTTCTGGGGCTGGCTGCGGCAGCACCCCGCCGAGGGCCGCGCGGTGAATCTGGTGGGCGCGGGGCTGATCGTTTATTTTGCAGTCTGGGGCGTCTTGCGCAATCTTGCGCCCCTGATGGGCCTTGTGTAAGGCCGTATTTTTCGCAAACAGCGACCAAAAAAGGAGAAATTTCCATGACAAGAAACATTGTGGTGTGCATCCTGCTTTACTTCATCACCTGCGGGCTGTACGGCATCTATTGGATGTACACTCTGAACGAATACGCCCGGTCGGTGGCCCCTCAGGAATGGCAGACCAGCGGCCTCACCGTGATCCTGCTGAACATCGTCACCTGCGGCATCTACGGCCTGTACTGGAACTACAAGATGGGCAAGGCCTACATGACCGTGAACGGCGGCAACGACAACAGCCTGCTGTATGTGCTGCTGGGTGTGTTCGGCTTTGCGGTTGTGAACTGGGCCATCATGCAGAACGACATCAACAACGCTGCCCGCTTCCGGTACTAAGCCATGGAGCGGCTGCTTTACCGGCTGGCCGTTGGCAGCGCGGTGGCAGGGCTGGGCATTCTGCTGCTGGTAATGGCCAGCGGAAGGGCCTGGCCGGACCCCATCTACGCCATCGGCGCACCGTTGGGCATGGGCCTTATCGCCCTGTGCCTGGTCTTTCTGGCCGCGCGGTGGGCGGTGCGCCTGTTCGATGCGGTGCGAGCCCGGCGTTTGGCCCAGGTGGTCGCGCTGGTGCTGGCGGCCATCGTGTGCCTTTCCGATTTTTTCCTGCGGCGGTGAGCCTTGCCGCGGCGGGAGCATGCCCCGGAGCATATCTGTGTTATAAGCAAAAAGACCCCCAATGCCGGGAGCAGCTTCCGGCATCGGGGGTCTTGTGCGTTTTTGAGAAAAGGTTTTCAACGGCGGGCGGGGCCGGATGTGGAAAAGTTGGCCAGCTGTACGCCCTCGTGGGCCAGCAGCCAGCGTTTTTTGTCCAGTCCGCCCGCGTAGCCGGTCAGGCTGCCGTTTGTGCCCACCACCCGGTGGCAGGGGATGATGATGGAAATGGGGTTGCGGCCCACCGCGCCCCCCACCGCCTGGCTGGCCATGGGGCGGCCGGTTTCGGCCGAAATCGCCCGGGCCAGTGCGCCATAGGTGATGGTCTGCCCGTAGGGGATGGTCAGCAGCAGCGCCCACACCTGCTTTTGAAAGGCGCTGCCCTGCGGGGCCAGCGGCAGTGCCGCCGGGTCGGGAGCATGTCCCGCGAAGTAGTCCTCCAGCCAGCGGGCCACCTGGCCGAACAGGGGCAGGTCCGCCCGCCGGGGTACATCCGGCGGCAGATGGGCGGCAAAGTGCATCTGCCCCTCCAGCCACAGGCCGGTCAGGTGGGTCTCGGTGCCCGCCAGCATCACCGGCCCCAGCGGGCCGGACAGGGTGGTGGTGTACAGCATGGGAAAGCCTCCTTTGGGCGGGCTGCTTGCGTTTTGCACCCATCTGGGGTATAATACTAACAGAAGGTGGTACTGCCCGGAGACGGGTCAGTCCCTTGGAGATTTACGGAAGTAAACCGCGTTCCTGGGGAGGTGCGGCGGCTTACTTCCGTTTTTTGTTATCGTGTGTGATCGTCCAAACGATTTGAAATGTCCCGTAGACTGCTCCGCCGATTAAGGTCAGAAGCGAAAGGACTTCCTGTAACATCATGGAAGGAATCACCCCCGCTGCGAAAAAGCAGCGGGGAAAAACAGAAGCTTCGCCCCGCTGCCGCTGCCTTTGCGCAGCGTGCAATGGGGACTGGACCGCCTGCCGTGTCCGGCAGCACCACCGCCACCATTGTAACAAACCCCGCGCGTTTTGTCGAGAATGCGCGGGGGTGCTTTGTATCCTTGATAAAATGTGAGACCGGGGTGGATTCCGGCTTCACTCCTCCGGCTCCACCGCGAAGAAGGTCTCTACGCCGTCCCGGCGGAAGGTGATGATCTGCCCGGAGGGCTGGCCGTTTTCGTCCAGAATGTCCAGCCGGAATCTGCCCTCGCCATTGCCCAGATAGGTCAGGCCGCTGGGGTTTGCAGGGGTGGCCTCGATGCCCACCGGCTGGAAGGTGCCGTCCGCGGAAAGAAACGCCAGCCGCACATCGGTGTGCTCCGGCTCGGCGTACAGCACCACGCCCACCAGCTCCTCGCCGCCGTCCGGCACCGCCGCGCAGTCAAGCACCGTGCGCCGTTCGTTCTCTTCCTGCGAGAGGAACAGCTCCGCCACCGCTTCGTCGGTCCACTCCGGGGCCTCGCTGGCGGCGGCTTCGCCGGCAGGCTGCGAAACAGACGCGGGGCCGGTGGAATCCGCCAAAGACGCGGAGGCCGGTGCGCCGGAAGCGGGTGCGCACCCGGCCAGCAGCGCCGCCAAAAGGCAGCAGACAAGGGAAAGAAGCATCTTCATGGGGGAATCCCTCCTTTGGGGCGGCTCCCGCGCGGCCAATGCGCCGCCGGGCCAAAATCAAAAAAAGCTCTTCTGCCCTCATTGTAAGCGCCCGGCGGGCAAAAAACAAGCCGCAAAAGCCGCTTTGCCTTGTAATATCTTGTGGAAAGCGGTATAATAGCCGAGAATGGCTATTATACCGTTATTTTTATGCCCTTTTTCTCGCCCCTTGCGGGGCAACCGAAAAAGAAGGCGAATTATACCATTTCGCTTCGCTTTATGGTATAATAAAACGGTCTAAGAATTTGCGGAGGCCGGGAGTTTCCCGGGCTCCAGCGCTTTTAATAAAAGGGGTAAATCAAATTATGGAAACCATGGGAAATCTGCGCCGCACCCATTACTGCGGCGAAGTGCGTCTGGCCGATGCCGGTCAGGAGATGGTGGTGGCCGGTTCCATCGCCAAATGCCGGGATAAGGGCGGCATCATCTTTGCCGACCTGCGCGACACCACCGGCATTCTGCAGATGGTGTTCGACGACTCCACCGACCCCGCCGTGTTCGAGAAGGCCAGCAGCCTGAAGAGCGAGTATGTGGTCATTGCCAAGGGCAAGCTGCGCGAGCGCGACGCCAAGACCGACAAGATCGCCACCGGCGACGTGGAGCTGTATGTGACCGAGCTGCGCGTTCTGAGCGCCGCCGAGACCACCCCCTTCGAGATCCGCGACGAGGTGAAGGTGAAGGACGAGCTGCGCCTGAAGTACCGCTATCTGGACCTGCGCCGCCCCAGCATGCACGACCCCATCGTGCTGCGCAGCAAGATCTGCCAGATCATCCGCAACTACTACTGCGACAACCACTTCTGCGAGATCGAGACCCCCATGCTCATCAAGAGCACCCCGGAAGGCGCCCGCGACTATCTGGTGCCCAGCCGGGTGCAGCCGGGCCACTTCTACGCCCTGCCCCAGTCTCCCCAGCTGTACAAGCAGATCCTGATGCTGTCCGGCTTTGACCGCTACTTCCAGATCGCCCGCTGCTTCCGCGACGAGGACCTGCGCGCCGACCGTCAGCCCGAGTTCACCCAGGTGGACCTGGAGATGAGCTTCGTCACCGAGGACGATATCATCACCCTGAACGAGGGCCTGATCAAGAAGCTGTGGAAGGAGATCCTGAACATCGACGTGGCCACCCCCTTCCAGCGCATGCCCTGGGACGAGGCCATGGCCCGCTACGGCTCCGATAAGCCCGATACCCGCTTCGGCCTGGAGATCATCGACGTGACCGACGCGGTGCGCTCCAGCGAGTTCGCTCCCTTCAAGGGCGCCATCGAGGCAGGCGGCAGCGTGCGTCTGATCAACTGCAAGGGCCTGGCCGACAAGCTGACCCGCAAGACCATCGACAAGCTGGGCGACGTGGCCAAGACCTACGGCGCCAAGGGTCTGGCCTACACCCGCCTGACCGCCGAGGGCGAGACCTCCAGCTTCGAGAAGTTCCTCACCGAGGAGGAGAAGACCGCCCTGCGCACCGCCGCCGGCGCCGAGACCGGCGACGTGCTGTTGGTGGTCAGTGACGCGGACAATGTGCGCGCCTGCACCGCTCTGGGTCAGGTTCGTCTGGAGGTTGGCCGCCGCTGCGAGCTGATCGACCCGGACAAGTTCAACTTCCTGTGGGTGGTGAAGTTCCCCCTGTTCGAGTACAGCGAGGAAGAGGGCCGCTACATGGCCATGCACCATCCCTTCACCATGCCCATCGAGGACAGCATGGACAAGCTGGAATCGGAGCCGGGCAAGTGCTACGCCAACGCCTACGACATCGTGCTGAACGGCTGCGAGCTGGGCGGCGGTTCCATCCGCATCAACGACCCTGCCCTGCAGGACCGGATGTTCAAGGCCCTGGGCTTCACCGAGGAGAAGGCCCGCGAGAGCTTCGGCTTCCTGATGGACGCCTACAAGTACGGCGCACCCCCGCACGGCGGCATGGCCTACGGCCTGGACCGCATGGTGATGCTGATGCTGAAGCGGGATTCCATCCGCGACGTGATCGCCTTCCCGAAGGTGCAGAACGCCAGCGAGCTGATGAGCGGCGCACCCGAGACCGTGGACGAGAAGCAGCTGCGTGAGCTGAGCATCGCCACCGTAAGCGCCGAAGGCTAAGTGCCAACTGAATAACGGCAAACGCGCCGCTTCCCGTTTGGGGAGCGGCGCGTTTTTGTCCGGCGGAAAAATTTTTGCCGAAAAAATTGACCGAAGCGCCACCCTGCGCGTATTGTTTACAGAAGGGAGAGGGAAGCATGGAACAGTTTACCCCGGCGAAGGGTACGCCGGAACGGGTGGTGGAGCAGTACGGCGACATGCTCTACCGGCTTTGTCTGGTGGCACTGGGCAGCCGGGCGGATGCCGAGGACGCGGTGCAGGACACCCTGCTGCGCTATCTGCAAAAGGCCCCGGACTTTGTGAGCGCGGAACACGAAAAGGCCTGGCTTATCCGGGTGGCGGCCAACCGGTGCCGGGATTTGCGGCGGTTCTGGCTGCGCCATCCCCAGACCGGTCTGGAGGAGGTGGCGGGCCGGTGCGCTGCACCTGAGGACCGGGCGGTGCTGGAGGCTTTGATGACGCTGCCGGAAAAATTCCGGGTGGCGCTGCTGCTGCATTACGTGGAGGGCTACTCCACCGGCCAGATCGCCGCCATGATCGGCCGCACGCCCTCGGCGGTGAAGATGCGGCTGCAAAAGGGCAGAAAATTGCTGGAACAGGCCTACGGAAGGGAGGACGGCTAGATGAACGAGGAACGGCTGAACCGGTCGGTGCGAGGTATCCGGATGCCGGAGGATGCCCGGCAGCGGCTTTTGTTGCGGCTGAACGAGGAGCGGCCCCGGCGGGTGGTGCGGGCTTCCAAGCGCCCGGCTCTGGCGGCGGTGGCGGCGTGCCTTGCGCTGGCGCTGGGCCTGCCCGCCTTTGCCGCCAATGTGGAGCCGGCATATACTCTGCTGTATCGGGCGTATCCGGCGGCGGCCCAGTACCTGCAGCTGGTGCGGGAACGCGACGAGGACAAGGGCATCCGGATGGAGGTGGTGTCGGCGGCAGTGCGGGGCGACACGGCGGAGGTGTGGGTGTCCCTGCAGGATTTGACCGGCAGCCGGGTGGATGCGACCACCGACCTGTTCGACAGCTATTCCATCCGCAGCCCGGCGGACCAGAGCGCCCATTGTGAGCTGGCCGGGTACGAGGAAACCACCGGCACCGCCCTGTTCCGGGTAGAGATCACCCGAACCGACGGAAAAAGCTGGCAGGGGGAGAAGATCACCTTTTCCTTAAAGAAATTTCTCAGCCGCAGGGCCGCGTATGAACAGGTGGACATTCCGCTGGATTTGACAAGACTGCCCCAGAACGCTGCCACCATGGCAGTGAGCTTTTCCGGCTATGCGGGGCCGGAAGGGGAGCGGCCGGATACCTTCGATGTGCTGGTGCCGGAAGAGGGGCGGCAGAACTTTCCGGTGGAGGGCTTTTCCCTCACCGGCGCGGCCTGGGCGGCAGACGGGCTGCACCTCCAGCTGGCGGTGAAAAACCGGCAGCAGAACGACAACAACGGCGATGTTTATCTGCTGGGGCCGGACGGCGAAAAAAACTATTATGACTTCCTGTGCTATTTCCGGCAGGGAGAAGGCGAGAGCCGGGTGGATTACATGGAATATGTGTTCTCCGGCACGCCCCAGACGCTGACGGACTGCCGCCTGGCCGGTGATTTCTATACCGCCGGCCTGCTCACCGAGGGCAGCTGGAAGGTGACCTTCCGGCTGGAAGGCGGCGAATAAACTAACAAAACCCCCGGCGGCAAGCTGCCGCCGGGGGTTATCCATCCCTCTATATGGCCCGGGCTTTCCCTTTCCCGGGCTTTTTTCTTTTCCCTTTTTCTCTCTCTTCTCTCTCGTCGCGTTTATACGCGCTTTACATACATCTGCACGCTGGGGTAGTCGCCGGCCAGCTGGGGCAGGGTGTAGCCTGCGTGCATCAGGGTGCTGCCGCTGTATACCTTGCCCACGCCTTCCATGGCCAGGTCCAGGCCTGCCTGGGGTGCGCAGTGGCAGCCGTGGATGTCCAGGCTCTCCACACGGTAGAGGGCATCCGGGTCAAGGCCCCGCAGCCACACGTGCAGCGGGCGGGCGTTGGCTTCCGGATGGGTGAGGATCAGGTTGAACAGCGCCTCGCTCTGCTCCTCGTCCACAAACTGCCAGGCCGCGTAGCGGCTTTCCTCGGTGGGGTCGGTGAGGCGGTAATACAGCCCGTTCTGGATCAGCTGGTAGTGTTTGTCGAAGAAGGCGATCTGCTCCTTCACCTGGGAGGCTTCCTCGTCGCTCAGCTTGTTCAGGTCCAGCTCGTAGCCGAAGGTACCGGACATGGCCGCCACCGCCCGGGTCCACAGGGGAGTGGTGCGGCCGGTCTGGTGGTTGGGGCAGGCGGACACATGCGCGCCTATACTGCTCACCGGGTAGCCGAAGGAGGTGCCGTGCTGGATCACCAGCCGTTCAATGGCGTCGGTGTCGTCGCTGCACCAGATCTGGGTGAAGTAGGCCAGCATGCCCGCGTCGAAGCGTCCGCCGCCGCCCGCGCAGCCCTCAAACAGCACATGAGGGAAGCGGGTGGTCAGGGTCTCCAGCAGCCGGTAAACGCCCAGCATGTACCGGTGGGCCGCTTCGCCCTGCCGCTCGGCGGGCAGCACCCGGCTGTACACGTCGGTCATGTTCCGGTTCATGTCCCACTTCACGTACGCGATGGGGTTATTGGCCAGCAGGTCGGTCAGCCGCTCGGTCAGGTAGTCCACCACCTCGCTGCGGCCCATGTCCAGCACCATCTGGTTGCGGCTCATCACCGGGGCGCGGCCCGGCAGGGTGAGGGCCCAGTCCGGGTGCGCCCGGTACAAATCGGAATCCTCGCTCACCATCTCCGGCTCCACCCAGATGCCGAACTTCATGCCCAGCGCGTTCACCCGCTGAATCAGGGGAGTCAGCCCGCCGGGCAGCTTTTTCTCGTTCACGAACCAGTCGCCCAGGCCGCTGTTGTCGTCGTTTCGCTTGCCGAACCAGCCGTCGTCCAGCACCAGCATCTCCACGCCCAGTGCCGCCGCCTTTTCCGCGATGCGCACGATGGCGTCGGAATCAAAGTCGAAGTAGGTGGCCTCCCAGTTGTTGATCAGCACCGGGCGGCGGGCGAAGCGGTGCTCGCCCCGGCACACGTTGTGCCGGATGAACCGGTGATACTGCTGGGACAAAGCGGTCAGGCCGTTCTCGGTGCAGGCCAGAATGACCTCGGGGACGGTGAAGGCCTCACCGGGGGCCAGCTGCCAGCTAAAGCGCTCGTCGTGGATGCCGCTCACGATGCGGGTCAGGCCGTTCTGGTCCACCTCCACATCGGTGCGGTGACTGCCGGAGTACACCGGCATCACGCCGTAGCACAGGCCATGTTCCTCGTTTGCCTTGCGGTCGCACAAAATCACGAAGGGGTTGTGGTGGTGGCTGGAGGCCCCGCGGGTGGAGGACACGGTCTGGATGGCGTTCAGCAGGGGCACCCGCTCGGCCTGCCGCTCCATGGTGTGACGGCCGTGGAAGTGAATCATATCCCACCGGCCGAAGGGCAGGTCCAGACACATGGACGCGGCCTTTTCCAGCCGCAGGGTCTGATTGCCGCCGTTCACCAGCCGGACGGCCCGGGTGATGATGTCCTGCTTTGCAAACACGCCGTACAGCAGCTCCAGCGCCAGGCCGGTCACGCCGTCCTCCATGCGGATGCACAGGCTCTCGGCCTCGTTTTCCTCGTCGTGGGCGCTGGGCAGGCCGGTCAGGGCGTATTTGCCCTTCTGGATGCTGTGGCCCGCGTAGCGCCACTCGGCGCCGGCAGCGCCGGCCTCATCCCGCACCACCAGGCAGGACAGACGGAAATCGCCGGTGTTGCAGCCGGTGTATTCCTGGGGCAGGGTGTCCGGAGAGATGCCCCGGCGCGCCCGGTCGGCGTTGTGGTTGGGCGAGAAGCCCCGGTCCGCCGGGGGATACATGGCCGCCAGGTCGCCCTGGCCGATGGCCGGGCCGTAGTAGAGATGGAGCAGGCGGTCCAGATGGTCCAGCCCCATCTGGTAGGTGGTGCTGCGGGTGGAAAGGGTAAAGGTACGCGCGGAGGCGTTAAATTGAATGCCCATACAAGGGTCCTCCTGGAAGTTTGGAATCGCACCGGGCCTTTGGGGTCCGGCGCTGGAATTGGAAAAGGTGGATAAAAAGCACGAGGCGGGCGGCTGGCCGGGATTCGGCCGGCCGCCTGCCGTGATAAGGGGAAACGCCTGGTGGTTACTTGCCGCCGGTCATGGCGATGCCCTGGATGAACTGCTTCTGGAAGATCAGGTACAGGATCACCATGGGGATCATGGCCAGCAGGCTGCCGGCCATCAGCACCGGGAAGTTGGTGGTGTACTGGCCGTTCAGGGTGGAAAGGCCGGCGGACAGGGTCATCATGTTCAGGTCGATGTTGCAGATCAGCGGCCACATCAGGTCGGAGTAAGCGAACACCGCGGTGAAGATGGCCAGCGCGGCCATGCTGGAGCCGGTGAGGGGCAGCATGACGCGGGTGAAGGTCTGCCACTTGTTGCAGCCGTCCAGATAGGCGGCCTCGGCGATCTCGTTGGGAATGCCCAGATAGGTCTGGCGCAGAAAGAAGGTGCCGAAGGCGCTGACGAGACCCGGGAACACCAGCGCGAAGATGGTGTTGGTCAGACCCATGCGGGCCAGCATTAAGTACTGGGGAATGATGAAGATCTGGCTGGGCAGCATCATCTGCACCAGAACGATGGTGAACAGCAGCTTCTTAAAGGGGAAGTTCAGCTTGGCGAAGGCGTAGCCGGCCATGGAGCTGAACACCACGGCGCACAGCACACGGAACACGATGAGCAGTGCGGTGTTCATATACAGGTTCACAAAAGGCAGGCTTTCCAGCGCGGTGATGAAGTTGTCCAGGTTCCACTGGCTGGGCAGCAGCTGGGGCGGCACCGCCATGGACTCGGCCTGGGTCTTGAAGCTGGTGAGCAGCATCCACACGAAGGGGAAGATCATAACCACGCTGCCCAGGATCAATGCCGCATAGGTGAAGGTCTTGTTCAGGGTCTTGCTTGTTTGTGTGCTCATGATTTACACCTCGTAATTCACCCATTTTTTCTGGCCCGCGAACTGCAGCAGGGTCACGATGCCGATGAGCAGCACGGTCCAGATGACGATGGCGGACGCGTAGCCCTTGTTGCCGGCCACAAAGCTTTCCCGGTAGAACAGGTACATCAGGCTCTGGGCGCTGGTGAGGGCGGGGTTTGCCTGGTCGACCATCATGTAAATCAGATCGTACACCTTCAAAGAGGCCATCAGGCGCATGATGAGCACCACGAACAGGGTGGGCGAAACCATGGGCAGGGTGATGTGGAAGAACTGCTGCACCTTGGAGGCGCCGTCCAGGCTCGCTGCCTCATACAGGCTGGCCGAGATGTTCTGAATGCCGGAGAGCAGCAGTACGGCGTCGTAGCCGATGGCGCTCCAGATGGCCACGATGGCGCAGGTGACCAGCACGATGGCGGGGTTGGTCAGCCAGCGCACGTTCTGGCCCAGGATGCTGTTGATGATGCCGTACTCGGTGTTGAAGATCCACTTCCATACCATGGCCACGGCGGCGGGAGCCACCACCATGGGCAGGAAGAAGATGGCGCGGAAGGCGGTGCGGCCCTTGAGCTTGGCGTTCAGCAGAACCGCCACCAGCAGCGCCAGGAACACGCCCACCGGCACGGTGAGGATGCAGAAGTAGATGGAGTTCCAGGTGGCCTTCCAGAATTCGGTGCTCTGGAACATTTCGATGTAGTTATCCAGCCCGTTGAACTCGAAGGTACCAAAGGCCTTGGACTTGGAGAAGCTCATGTAGATGGTCTCGATGAACGGCCAGATGTTCAGCACCAGCAGACCGATGATGGTGGGGGCCACCATCACCAGACCCCAGACAGCGCCGTCGCGGGACAGCTTGGAAGTTTTCTTCACGCGGGATGCCCTCCTTTATTCGTAATACTCGGCACTGGCCTCATCCACGATCTGCTGCATGGTTGCAAGGCCGGTGGAAAGATCCAGCTCGCCGGAATAGATCTTGAGCAGGGTGTCGCTGACCTTGCTCTTCCACTCGGGGCGGGCGGCGTTGTTCACGCTCTGCACGCTGTAGTCGAACATGTCGATGAAGCACTGCACGTCGATGGGGTATTCGTCGAACACGCCCACCCAGGTCTCCTCCAGACCCTCATAGGCGGGGATGGCGGCACCGCTCTCGCCCTGGATGCGCTGGCCTTCCTCGCTGCCGAAGAACTTCAGCACGTCCTTGACGATGTCCATGTGCTTGTTGTTTGCGCCGGTGGCGTAGCTCAGGCCGTTGGAGATGGTGGCACGGCCGTCACCGCTCACCGGGTCGGGGCAGGCGGGCAACACGGCCACATCCCATTTACCCACCATGTCGGGGTAGTTCTGCAGCTCGGTGAGGATGTTCCAGTTGCCCTCGAAGAACATGGCGCCCTTTTCGGAGAAGAAGGCGGCGCCGGGCGCGGTCTCGGCGAAGTAGTTCTGGTCGGGGCACCAGTCGTAGCTCTGCAGGCCGATGTAGAACTCCATGCCCTTCTGGGTGGCGGGGTCGGTGAAGTTGGCGCGGGTGTTGTCCTCGGTGAGGATGCTGCCGCCCGCCTGGTACACGAAGTTCCAGTAGCCCAGCTGGTCGTCACCGTAGGCCATGTAGCCGTACTTGCCGGTGGCGTCGTAGATGGCCTGAGAGGCGCTGACCAGGTCATCCCAGGTCCAGGTCTCGTCCGGGTAGGCCACGCCTGCCTGATCGAACATTTCCTTATTATATACAAGGCCCACGGTGTCTTTATCCTTGGGCACGCCGTAGAGCTTGCCGTCCGAGCCGCTGGCGTTGGCCAGGGAGATGTCGGAGAAGTGCTCGGTCTCCACGATGTCGGAGCAGTCTGCCAGCTTGCCGTTGTCGGCGTATTTCAGAATCTCGTTGGTGTGCATCCAGAAGATATCCGGCATCTTGTTGCTCATGGCGGCGGCTTCCAGCTTGGTCCAGTATTCGTTCCAGCTGGTCACCTGCACCTCGATCTTCACATTGGGATGCTCGGCGGTGTAAGCGTCGCACATGGCCTGCATGCCGTCGCGCTGGGCCACGTCCCAGATCTGGAAGGTCAGGTTCACGGTGCCGTCCGAGCTTTCGCCGCATCCGGTCAGCCCGGTGGCCAGACCCGCGGCCAAACAAACGCTCAGTGCGGCGCATGCCAGTCTGCGCATCAAACTCATTGCTAGTTTCCTCCTGTTCCTGTGCGAATTCGCCCCTTGCCGCTGCCCGCCCGGCCGGGAGCAGGCGGCGGCAGAATGCGGTTTTCGCTGTTGTGCTGAAAAATCGGGAGCAGTTTTGTACAATGTGCACTATATACAATTTGTTTCCCTTTTGGTTGTGTTTATTATACGATTTGACGGTTCAAAGATAAATATCATTTTGCTGGTTTTCATCTCTCAATTTAGCTGATTTAGGTCATTTTACTTGAAGTTATCTAGCATTATGGTATATAATCAGAAAAACAGAAAATGAGGGAGGAAGGGCAGTATGGCCACCGCATTCGGGCCGGACACCGGCAACAAGCTGATTTTCCACGTATTTCAGGATGAGCGCTTTGTGGACCTGAATCTGTATCAGTACGGCTGGGAGCGTACCGAGCCGCTGCACTCCTACGGGCCCCACCGGCGCAACCATTACCTGTTCCATTATATCATCGCCGGGCAGGGCAAGCTGTATGTGGGCGACAAGGTGTATCCGGTGGGGCCGGGGCAGGGCTTTCTGATCCTGCCGGGGCAGACCACCACCTACGCCTCGGACGAAAAGGACCCCTGGGAATATACCTGGATCGAGTTCGACGGCCTGCGCGTGCGCGAGAGCCTGGCTCTGGCGGGCCTGGGCGCGGGGCGGCCCATCTACAGCCCCGCCACCCGGGCTGGAGGCGAGCAGCTGCGGGAGATCATGCTGCGCATCGTGCAGGACGGCGAGGCAAAGCCCATCCGGCAGATCGGAAGGGGCTTTCTGTTCCTGGACCAGCTGGCGGAGTCCTCGGCGGCAAAGCAGCACCAGAGCCAGCGCCGCCTGCGGGACTTTTATATGAAGGAGGCGCTTTCCTTCATTGAGCAGAACTACCAGCGGGATGTGTCGGTGGAGGACATTGCCGCCTTCTGCGGGCTGAACCGCAGCTACTTCGGCAAGCTCTTCCGGGACACCATGGGCGAGAGCCCCCAGGCCTTCCTGCTGCATTACCGCATGGCCCAGGCGGCCCAGTTCTTAAAGGAGACCACCCAGCCGGTGAGCGCCATCAGCACCATGGTGGGCTACGCAAACCCGCTGCATTTTTCCCGGGCCTTCAAATCGGTGTACGGCATCTCGCCCCGGGCCTACCGGCAGACCCATTTCACTCACCCGGCGGGTGTGTGAGGCACTCACTGGCGAAAAACCGGGAACTGTGGTACACTGTAACGTGGAATGAAGCGGCCGGGCGCGCCCCGGCGGGAAAGAGGGGAACAAGGCATGGAAAAGCAGCAGCGCCGGGCGCTGAACAGCATCGTGCTGAGCATCACCACGCTGGTGGTGGTGGCCGCCCTTCTGCTGGTGGGCATCGGCCTGGTACGGGACAAGATGATGCGCAACACCCAGCAGATGGGCATGTCGCTGGCGGAGAGCTACGCCCGCGAGACCCAGAGCAGGCTGGACGGCTTTGCCCGGGTGTTTGATATGGCCTGGATGTATGCCATCCGGGGCGTGGATGCCAACATGAGCGAGGAACAGATGCAGGAGGGCATGGCCGAGTATCAGCAGAACGTACATGAGCTGTTCGGCGGTCATGTGGCCGACCTGTATGCGGTGATCGGGGGGCAGATCGTGGCCGACAACCCCAGGACCGGCGACGGAACCTACGACTACGCCAGCACCGACTGGTACCAGAAGGCGATGGCCTCGCCGGACGAGATCATCTTCAGCGATGTGTATGAGGATGCCATCACCGGCGACCAGATCTTCACCCTCTCCAAAGCCATGGACACCGAGGGCGATGTGTTGGCCATGGATGTGTACATCAACCAGGGCGATGTGCTGGATCTGGAGATCAGCCTGCCCTCCACCTATCATTTTTATCTGTTCGATACCGACGGCGGGCTGCTCTACCGGCTGATCGACCGGCAGGCCACCAACCCGGTGTATGCCGAGCAGCTGATCAGCGGCGTGCGGGACGGCAGTCTCTTTGCCTACGACGCCCAGATCGTGGACCCCAAGGGCGTGGCCCGGGGCGTGTATTATGCCGAGATGGACAACGGCTGGACCGTGGTGATGACCATCCCCATCCAGGAGGTGCTGATGGGCGAGATGGACCCGGTGATCTACTCCCTGATCGGCGTGGCCCTCATCGCCTTTGTGACCCTTCTGTTCATGGTGGTGCGGGACATTCTGAACCTGCGGCGGCTGGCCGAGACCGAAAAGACCATCCGGGTGCTGAGCGATTCCTTCTTTGCCATCTACCGGGTGGACTTTGAGGCCGGCACCTACCGGGCCATCAAGACCTCGCCGGACCTGCGCGGCACCTTTGACGAGAGCGGCGATTACGAGATGCTGCTGGCCCAGGTGAAAAAGCGGGTGCATCCGGAGACCTACGCCGAGTTCGAGCAGGACTTCTCGCTCAAGAGCATTGCCCAGCGGGTGAAGGAGAACGTGCTGGACTACGGCGGCGACTACCAGCGTATGTTCGGCGGCAGCTACCACTGGGTGAACGTGCGCACCATCTATCAGAAGCACATCCTGCCCGGCGAGGTGATCCTCTGCTTCAAGGACGTGGACGTGGAAAAGCGCCAGCAGATGCAGCACATGATGATTCTGCAGGAGGCACTGGACACCGCCAAGACCAGCGCCAAGGCCCGCAACACCTTCTTCAACACCATGTCCCACGACATGCGCACCCCGCTGAACGCGGTGATCGGCTATTCCGAGCTGATCCGCCGTACCCCCGGCGACGCGGAAAAGGTCACCGGCTACATCAAAAAGGTGGAATTCGCGGCCAAGCAGCTGCTCATGCTCATCAACGACATTCTGGAAATGGCCAAGCTGGAGGCGGGCAAGAGCGCCCTGGACGTGAAGGAGTTCAATCTGAACGAGTATCTGACCGAGGTGTGCGAGATGTTCCGCGCCCAGGCCGATCGCCAGCAGAAGCATTTTGAGCTGTCGGTGCAGATCAAGGACCCGGTGGTGAAGGGCGACTCCTTCAAGATCGGCCAGATCATGAACAACCTGCTCTCCAACGCGCTGAAGTACAGCTGCGAGGGGGCCGAGATCAAGGTGGAGGCCCGCCAGTTCGACTACCAGAAGCACAGCAAATTCCAGATCGTGGTGGCCGACACCGGCATCGGCATGAGCGAGGAATTTTTGAATCACATCTTCGAGCCCTATTCCCGCGAGACCCACTTCACCCCCCGCACCACCGAGGGCACCGGCCTGGGTATGCCCATCGTGAAGAGCCTGGTGCAGCAGATGAGCGGCGAGATCACGGTGGAGAGCGCCGTGGGCAAGGGCAGCCGCTTCACCGTGACCCTCCCGCTGGAGGTGGTGGAGCAGCACGACGGCCCGGTGATCGGCGCGGCGGCCGGAGAGAACGCCGGAGTCAGCCCCGCCGGTTCTCTGGCGGGCCAGACCATTCTGGTGGCCGAGGACAATGAGCTGAACATGGAGATCGTCACCGAGCTGCTCACCATGAGCGGAGCACAGGTGATCGGTGCCTCCAACGGCGCCGAGGCGGTGGAAAAGTTCCAGCGCTCGGCCCCCTATTCGGTGGACGCCATCCTGATGGATATGCAGATGCCGGTGCTGGACGGCTGCGGAGCCGCCCGGGCCATCCGCCGTCTGGATCGGCCGGACGCGGCCGTGGTGCCCATCGTGGCGGTGACCGCCAACGCCTTCGCCGAGGACGTGGACCGCACCACCGCCGCGGGCATGAACGCCCATGTGTCCAAGCCCATCGACATGGACCGGCTGCTGGAGGCGCTGGCCCTGTGCTGGGCGGGCAAGACCCCGCCCGCCCCCGCGCCCGGCGAATGACCGGGGAAAGAGGTTAAGAATCCTTTCCGGCCCCCTGTGCCAATCCGGCACGGGGGGCTTTTTTCTGCGGCGCTGCCTTACAAATTTGTAAAGTTCCGCCCCTGATAGTAAAGTACCGTGGTAAAATAAAAGGTAAGGCGAAATTGCGAAAGGGGGAGCCGATTGAAGCGGACAGGCAAGCAGATTCGGAAGCTGCACTGGCTGCTGCTGGTGGTGCTGACCCTCCAGCTGCTGCAGGGCCTGTTCACCCTGCGCAATGCGCCGGTGCAGCTGCTCCGGGTGGAAGACGGCTGGCTGGATCTGCAAGGCGAGGAGACCGACGGGCTGTTCCAGCTGGAGGGACGCTGGGAGTTTTACCCGGAGGCGCTTTACACCAGTGAGGATTTTGCCGCCGGCCGCACGGGCCAGCCTGCCGGGGAGGAGGTTTCCCCCTCGGACTACGCCTACGGCACCCACCGGCTGCGCATCCGGGCAACACCCGGAGCCTACTATGCCATCTGCGGCTTTTCGGTGGACTACGCCACCCGGGTGTTTGCGAACGGCAGCCAGGTGGCGGTCTTCGGCAACCCGGCTGAAACCGCGGAAGGCTTTGTGCCCCGGGTGGGCTACATGACCCTGCCCATGTGCGCCGGAGAGGATGGCATCATCGAGCTGGTGGTCCAGTACGGCAACTACGCACATAAGGACGGCGGGCACATCCCGGTGCTGTATCTGTCCACCCCGCAGAACATCGAGGCCCTCAAGGCGGGCAATGATCTGATCTCGCTCACCCTCAGCGGCGGTTTGCTGCTGCTGGCGTTCTACTTTTTGATCAACGCGGCCATGCGCCTCCGGGCCGTCTATCTGTGCCTGGTCTTGTGCTGTGTGCTCATGGCGCTGCGGGACCAGAACTTTTATATCGTGCATCTGCTGCAGGGTCCGCCGCTTTTTGCGTATTGAAAAGAAGAGGTTCAGCGCAGATAGTGATAAGGCTCCCTGCCGAAGCGGATGACCAGCACTGCCGCGATCAGAAAGGTCAGGCCCTCCGCCGCCGGTACCGCCAGCCAGATGCCGTCCAGACCCAGCAGCCGGGGCAGCAGTAAAATGCTGCCCACCACGAACACCAGCGTGCGCAGAAACGAGATCAGGGCGCTCACTGCCCCGTTGGACAGGGCCGTGAACAGGGAAGAGGAAAAGATGTTGAAGCCGGCGCACAAAAAGTTCCACAGAAATACCCAGAAGCCGTGGAGCGCCAGCTCGAACACCGCCCCGCCCGGCGGGGTGAACAGACCGATCAGCGGCCGGGCGAAGAGCATCGACGCCGCAATCATGGCCGCGGTGATCAGCCCGATGGCCCCCAGGCAGTAACGGAACAGCCGCTGTAAATACCGGGTGTTTCCGCTGCCGAAGTGGTAGCTGATCACCGGGGCGGCACTGGTGGCAAAGCCCATGGACACCGCCGTGTACACAAACTGGGCGTACAGTACGATGGTCATGGCGGCCAGACCGTCCTCCCCGGCCAGCGCCAGCATGGACAGATTGAACAGCAGCGTGGTCACCGAGATGGCCAGGTTGGAGACCATCTCCGAGGACCCGTTGCCCATGGCCAGCGCCAGCATGCCCGGGTCCCACCGGGGACGGCGAAAGCGCAGGGTGCTCCGGTCCTTTAAAAAGTAGAAAACAGGGAACAGCCCGCCCAGCACCCGGCCGCTCACCGTGCCCAGCGCCGCGCCGGTCATGCCCATGCCCAGCACCCCGATCAGCAGCCAGTCCAGCACCAGATTCAGCACGCCGCTGCTCACCGTCAGCCACAGGGCGATGCGCCCCCGCCCGGCGGTGATGAACAGCGCCTGGTACATCACCTGAATCACCGTGAAGAAGGCCGACCCGAACAGGATGCGCCCGTATTCCACACAGTAGGGCAGCAGCCGGTCGCTGGCGCCCAGCAGCCGCACCAGCGGCTCCAGAAATACCAGACCCAGCACGCTCAGCGCCGCGCCCAGCACTCCCGCCGCCAGCGTGGCCAGGGTCAGGTCCTCATCGGCGGCCTTTGCCTCGCCCTGGCCCAGCTTGCGCCCCACAATGGCGCTGGTGCCGGTGCCGAACATGATGCCCACGCCAAAGGCCAGCGTGTCCAGCGGAAGCACGATGTTGATGGCCGAAAGCCCGTCGCTGCCCACAAACCGGGACACGAACACCCCGTCCACCGCCGTGTACAGCGACGATACCACCAGCATGGCCACCGCCGGCACCGAGAAGGCCAGCAGCCGCCAGAAGCTGAATTCCTGCGAAATTGCCCGTTTCATAAAAGTACTCCTTGCGTTGTGATGGAAACCATTGTAAACTATGGTGTAACCCACGAGTCAAGGGGGATAAGTTATGAAAAATTACTACAAGATTAGCGAGTTTGCCGCCCTGTGCGGTCTCAGCCGGGATACCCTGCTCCACTACGACCATACCGGCGTCTTAAAACCTGCCTTTGTGGCCCCCAGCGGCTACCGTTACTACACCCTGAGTCAGTTCACCACCGTGGACCTGATCGCCGTTCTGAAGGCCAGCGGCACCCCGCTCAGCGAGATCAGGCGCTATCTGCAGAACGCCGACGTGCCCACCGGCATCCGGCTGCTGGAGGGCAAGGTGCAGGACCTGCGGGC
>NZ_JAGHKE010000139.1:0-2974 GCF_017889395.1 Allofournierella sp.
AAGGAGCGAATCCATGCGCGTAAGTTTTTATACGCTGGGCTGCAAGGTCAATCAGAATGAGACCGGCGCGCTTGCCCAGCTTTTCCGTCAGAACGGATACACCCTGGCCGAACCCGACGAGGAGGCCGATGTCTTTGTGGTGAACAGCTGCACCGTCACCGCCGGGGGTGATAAAAAAAGCCGCCAGTGGCTGCGGCGGGCCAAGCGCCAGTATCCCGGCGCGGTTACGGTGCTCACCGGCTGCTATCCCCAGGCTTTTCCCGAAGAGGCCGCCGCGGTGATGGAGGCGGATGTGGTGATGGGCAATGCCAACCGGCATGCCATTCTGCGCAACGTGGCCCGCGCCCTGGAGGGCGAACGGGTGGTGGACATTGCTGCCCACGAAAAAGGAGAGGCCTTTGAGGAGCTGCCCATGGAGCGCTTCGAGGGTCACACCCGGGCCTTCATCAAGGTGCAGGACGGCTGCAACCGCCAGTGCGCCTACTGTGTGATCCCCCGGGCCCGTGGACGGGTGCGCAGCCGCAGTGAGGCCAGCATCCTGAAGGAGCTGGAGGCTCTGGCTGCTGCGGGCTACAAGGAAGTGGTGTTCAGCGGCATTAACCTGCCCAGCTACGGCCAGGACACCGGCACCAACCTGATCGAACTTATCGAGCACAGCGCACAGGTGGAGGGCATCGAGCGCATCCGTCTGGGCAGCCTGGAGCCGGACCTGCTGAGCGACGACGACATCGCCCGCATGGCCCGCACCGAAAAGCTCTGCCCCCAGTTCCATCTTTCGCTGCAGAGCGGCTGCACTGCTACCCTGCGCCGGATGCGCCGGGTCTACACCGCTGAGGAATACGCCGCCGTGGTCAAAAAACTGCGGGCGGCTTATAGCGGAGCATGCAGCTTCACCACCGATGTGATCGTGGGCTTCCCCGGCGAAACCGAAGAAGAATTTGCCGAGAGCGTGCGCTTTGTGCAGGAGCTGGAATTCCTGAAGGTCCATGTGTTCCCCTATTCCCGCCGGGAGGGAACCCCTGCCGCCACCTTCCCGGACCAGATCCCCGAGGAGGAAAAGGCCCGCCGGGTGCACCTGCTGCAGAGCGCATCAGACGAGGTGCGCGGCAAGCTGGCCAAAGAGTGGTTCGGCTCGGTGGATACCGTGCTGCTGGAAAAGCCCCTCAGTGCAAATCTGTTCACCGGCTATACCCGGCTGTACCTGCCGGTAGTGGTCAGCGCACCCGGTTCAGCGGCCGGTCAGATCCTTCCCTGCCGTCTGGGCGAGTGGGATGGCGAGCGCTGCCGGGCCACCGCTGTGCAGCTTTGATTGCAGCCACAAAAAATATCCACATTCTTTCCCGTTCTTGTCCTCTTTCGGTGCTTGCCCCGGAAGAGCGAGTATGTTATATTTTTATTGTATGCGAACCCCAACGCATTTTGGAAGGAGTTATGTGATTATGAGCAACATGCGCGGTATCTACACCTCGGTCACCGAGATCCGCCGCCGGGTCTTCACCGAAGTGGCCCGCCTCTCCTATGAGGGGCAGAACTACGCACAGGAGGTTTCCCGCCTGCCCTATAAAATTATCCCGGGCGAGGTCAATAGCTTCCGCAACAGCATTTTCCTGGAGCGCGCCATCGTTTCCGAGCGCATCCGTCTGGCCATGGGTCTGCCCCTGCGCCCCATGGATGAGCAGGCGCCCACCAATTCCGGCATGGAAAACAGCGTGATCGCCCAGAAGTACTACGATCCCCCGCTGGTGAACATCATTAAGTTCGCCTGCAACGCCTGCCCTGAAAAGAAGGTGGAGGTGACCAACCTGTGCCGCGGCTGTCTGGCCCATCCCTGTGTGGATGTATGCCCCAAGGATGCCCTGACCTTTACCCCCGGCGGCCAGACCGTGATCGATCAGGACAAGTGCATCAAGTGCGGCAAGTGCGTGGATGTATGTCCCTATCACGCCATCGTGAAGATGGAGCGCCCCTGCGCTGCTGCCTGCGGCATGAACGCCATCCACTCCGATGACCTGGGCCGCGCTCAGATCGATCAGGACAAGTGCGTATCCTGCGGCATGTGCCTGGTGAACTGCCCCTTCGGCGCCATCGTGGACAAGGGCCAGATCTTCCAGCTGATCCAGAGTATCCGCCAGGGTGACCGGGTCTACGCCATCATGGCTCCCGCCTTCGTGAACCAGTTCCCCGGCCTAACCGTGGGCAAACTGAAGGCCGCCATGCGTCAGCTGGGCTTCGCGGACACCTTCGAGGTTGCCGTGGGCGCTGACCTGTGCACCATCGAGGAAGCCAAGGACTTCATGCGTGAGGTTCCCGAGCATCAGCCCTTCATGGCAACCAGCTGCTGCCCCAGCTGGAGCGTGATGGCCAAGAAGCTCTTCCCCGAAATGGCCGACTACATCAGCATGGCTCTGACTCCCATGGTGCTCACCGCCCGTCTGGTGAAGAAGCATCACGGCAAGGACTGCAAGGTGGTCTTCGTTGGCCCCTGCTCCGCCAAGAAGCTGGAGGCCAGCCGCCGCAGCATCCGCAGCGATGTGGACTTCGTGCTCACCTTCGAGGAGCTGATGGGCATGTTCGAAGCCCGCGAGGTTGACTTCGACAATCTGGAGGTCGATCCCGTCGACGACTTCAACAAGGCCTCCGCTGACGGCCGCGGTTTCGCTGTGGGCGGCGGTGTCGCCCAGGCTGTGGCAAACGCAATCAAGAAGCTGGACCCGGACCGTGAGGTCAAGGTTGCCAGCGCTCAGGGTCTGGCCGAGTGCAAGAAGCTGCTCATGATGGCCAAGGCCGGCAAGTACAACGGCTACCTGCTGGAAGGCATGGGCTGCCCCGGCGGCTGCATGGGCGGCGCCGGTACTCTGACCGATCCCGTGAAGGCTGCTGCCGCACTGGCCAAGTACAAGAAGGAAGCTCCCATCGAGACCTCGGTGGAAAGCCCCTACGAGAACGATCTGGCCTTCCTGAACTGATCGTTTTC
>NZ_JAGHKE010000025.1:0-24938 GCF_017889395.1 Allofournierella sp.
CCATTGCCAACAGCCCGTTCAAGGCAATCTCGATCTTGTACCGCAAATCCCACATCTGGCTGAACAACAGCTGTGCACAGTATAATCTGACCGCGGCACAGGCGGTGGTGATCCTGATTGTCTGCGATTTTAAAACACTCACTCAGGACGAGATCACCAAGCGCCTCTCGCTGGACAAAAGCGTGATTGCAAAAACGGTGAACAAGCTGGAGGAGACCGGCTTTCTTGTGCGGGAGCAAAACCCCAAGGATAAGCGCACCTACAACATTCTCCCTACGGAAAAGGCCTGGCAGGTCTATCCCTTCATCCAGCAGCAGATCGATGACGGCCTTGCCCAGATGACTCAGCGCATGAGCGAGGCGGAAAAGCAGGAGTTTATCCGTCTGCTGATGCTGGCCGCCGAAACCACCCTGGCGCAGGAGGAGTAAGACGACTCCTGATTCATATCAAAAAACAACCCAGCCCTGACCGGTGCATGCTGCTCCGGCCGGGGCTGGGTTTGCTTTTTGGCTGTGTATTTCAACGACGGGGTGGCAGTGGCTCATAGAATGATCAAGCATAGCGAAAATGAATGTTAAATCATAATAAATAAGTATTTGCTATGTGGAGATCAAGAGCGTATACTGAAAAAGATAGCGAAAATGAAGTTGGCGATTGAGCAATGGACACGGACGGAGCCTGCCGGGTGCAGGTGCCGTGCCTGCGAACAGGGCAGTGGGAGCTTTTCCGGTCCGGGTCTGCAAAATCGCTCATCCGGATACGGTACATCGGATTCAGGCAAACAAGCTGCTGTAAGGAGAGAAAAGGAATGGAGACAAACGAGATGGAAACCATTTGCGGGCAGTGCTTCGATCAGGAGCGTGCCCTGTATGGAAAACAGGATATTCTGGTAAAGGATTGCGCCTTTGAAGGCCCTGCCGATGGGGAAAGCGCCTTCAAGGAGGGGCGGAACATCCAGGTGGAAAACAGCTTTTTCGACCTGCGGTATCCCTTCTGGCATGATTGGAATTTGAAAATTACCGGCTGTGAGCTCACGGAAAACTGCCGGGCGGCACTGTGGTATTCCAACCGCATTACCATCCGCCGCAGCAAACTGCACGGCATCAAGGCGCTGCGGGAGTGCGGCGATGTGACCATGGAGGATTGTGACGTCATTTCGCCGGAATTCGGCTGGTCGGTGGACGGTATCACCATGAACCGCTGCACTGCGCAAAGTGAGTACTTCATGATGCGCTCCCGTGCACTCCGCTTTACGGATGTGACCTTCCGGGGGAAGTATTCCTTCCAGTACATTGAGGGTGCGGTGTTTGACAACTGCCGTTTTGATACCAAGGATGCGTTTTGGCACGCCAAAAATGTGGTGGTGAAAAACAGCGTGGTCAAGGGCGAGTATCTGGCCTGGTACTGTGAGAACGTTACCTTTGAAAACTGCCATATTATCGGTACGCAGCCACTGTGCTATTGCAAGGGGCTGCGGCTCATCAACTGCCGGATGGATGAAGCAGACCTGGCCTTTGAAAAGAGCCAGGTGGAGGCGGAGCTCACCGCGCCGCTGATCAGCATCAAAAATCCCTATCAGGGCTGTATCCGGGTTCCCCAGGTGGGGGAAGTGATCCGGGACGACCCGGCCGCCAGGGCGGAGATCTGCATCCAGAGCCCGGCTGCGGAATTGGAATAAAAGACAACGCAAAGCAGTCTGCTGAAAACGGCGGGCTGCTTTGTTTTGTCCCACCCGGGGCAGAGGAATTGACAGGAGGAAAGCCCGATTGATATAATAAAAAAGATTGTATACGATAATTGTGTACAATAGGAAAATCGGGTAAACAGCCCGACTAACCAAACAGCGAAAGGAGCTTAGCGATGCTGAAAGTATGGATCGCCGGTGCGGAAGGCCAGATCGGCACGGCGATAAACGAAATCCTGGACCCCTTGGAAATGGAGACCTTCAACACCGACCGGGCTGAACTGGATATTACCAATACCGACGAGGTGCTCAGCTTCGGCGAGATCAACCGGCCGGATGTGATCATCAACTGCGCGGCCATTACCGACATTGCCCTGTGTGAGCAGAACCCGGAGCTGGCCTACCGGGTCAACGCCCTGGGTGCGCGCAACCTGAGCCTGGTGGCCCGCAAGGTGGGGGCGAAGATGGTGCAGCTTTCCACCGATGATGTATTTGACGGCCATGCCGAAAAGCCCTACAGCGAATTTGATGACACCAATCCTCAGACGGTGTATGGCGCATCCAAGCGGGCGGGCGAGAACTACGTGAAGGAGTTCACCCACAAGCACTTTATCATCCGCAGCAGCTGGGTATATGGCAAGGGCAACAACTTTGTGAATGGTGTGCTGGCGGCGGCTCAAAAGGGCCAGAGCCTGTACGTTCCGCAGGACCAGTACGGTAGCCCCACCAGTGCCAAGGATCTGGCCCGACTGATCCTGCATTTGATCCACACCAATGAGTACGGCACCTACCATGCCACCTGCAAAGGCGTATGCAGCCGTTACGAGTTTGCCCAGGAGATTCTGCGGCAGGCGGGGCTGCAGGGCCAGCTGTGCCCCGGTGCCACCGGCGAGGCCGAGCACTATCTGACCCGCCCGGCCTACGCGGTGCTGGATAACTTCATTCTGCGAATCATTGACCTGTACTCGATGCCGGTATGGCAGGCATCGCTGGCGGAATATCTGGAAGAAAAGGAGGGCTGAGATGGAGCGCAGCGTAAAGAAAACCAAAAAGATGGGTCTGACCACCCGAATTTTCATTGCACTTCTGGCGGGTGTTGTTTTCGGTGTGGCCCTGTGCTACCTGGTTCCGGATGGCTCCTTCAAGAATGACATTCTGGTGGAGGGTGTGCTCTATGTGGTGGGCCAGGGCTTCATCCGTTTGATGAAGATGCTGGTTGTACCGCTGGTGTTCTGTTCCATCGTGTGCGGCAGCATGTCCATTGGCGACACCAAGAAGCTGGGCACCGTGGGTGTGCGCAGCCTGATTTTCTATCTGTGCACCACTGCCTGTGCGGTGACAGTGGCTCTGCTGGTGGGTAACCTGCTCAACCCCGGCGTGGGACTAGACCTGAGCGTGCTGCAGAGCACCACCACCCAGGTGGAAAGCATGCAGGCCACCTCCCTCACTGAGACCCTGCTCAACATCATCCCGGACAACCCCATTGGCGCGCTGGCTAAGGGCGAGATGCTGCAGATCATTCTGTTCGCATTGATCGTGGGCGTTATTCTGGCTAAGCTGGGGGAGCGGGCCGAGACCGTGGGCAGCTTCTTCAGCCAGTTCAACGATGTAATGATGGAGATGACCATGATGGTCATGTCGCTGGCTCCGGTGGGTGTATTCTGCCTGATTTCCCGCACCTTTGCCACCATCGGCTTCAGCGCTTTTCTGCCGCTGGCGAAATACATGGTGGCGGTGTTCCTGGCGCTGGGCATTCAGTGCTTTGTGGTCTACCTGAGTATGCTGAAGCTGTTCACCGGCCTGAATCCCATCAAGTTTATCAAGAACTTCTTCCCGGTCATGGCCTTTGCCTTCTCCACAGCCACCTCCAACGCCACCATCCCCCTGTCCATCGATACGCTGGCCAAGAAGATGGGGGTGTCCAAGCGGATCTCCTCCTTCACCATCCCGCTGGGCGCCACCATTAACATGGACGGTACCTCCATCATGCAGGGTGTGGCCGTTGTGTTTGCCGCTCAGGCCTTTGGCATCCATCTGGATATGATGGACTACATCACCGTCATCGGTACCGCCACCCTGGCTTCGGTGGGCACGGCGGGTGTTCCCAGCGTTGGCCTGGTCACCCTGACCATGGTGTTCAACTCGGTGGGTCTGCCGGTGGAGGCCATCGGTCTGATCATGGGCATCGACCGTATTCTGGATATGACCCGCACCGCGGTGAACATCACCGGCGACGCAGTCTGCACCACCATTGTGGCCCATCAGAACAAGGCGCTGGACAAATCTGTGTTTGAGCGCTCGTAAACGATAAAGATAAGGCAACACCACACAATGCACGCCCCGCGGCTCAGGCGGCGTATCACGCCAAAATTTCCGGCGCGCTCCACCACCTGGAATTGTGCGGTGCTGCCATAAAAGGGGTGGCAGATGCCGCCGGAAGGGAAATGGCATATGATTCAGGCAATTTTTTGCGATTTTTACGGCACACTGGTGCCGGAATACGGCCCCGCCTCCTACGAGGTGATCCGGCGTGTCTGTGAAAGCGGCAGCGAGAAAAACCCGAAGACGGTAGTCGCCGCCTGGTGGAAACGTTACGGCGAAAAGCAGCAGGCTGCCTGGGGGGATGCCTTCCGTACCCAGTACGAACTGGCGCTGGAAAGCTATCAGGAGCTGCTGGAAGAGTACCATTCCAGCGAGGATGCGAAAGCCCTCTGCGACAAAATGGCCGAGCACTGGGCTGCGCCGGGCCTGTGCGAGGGTGCTGCAGAATTCCTGACCGGGTGCGGTCTGCCGGTCTGGCTGGTCACCAACAGTGATACCGGCTTTGTGGAGCAGGCGGTGCGCCAGTGCGGAATCGCCCCGGCGGGCATCGTCACCAGTGAAAAGGCCCGCTGCCCCAAGCCTCATCCGGGCATCTATGAGCTGGCATTGGAGCTGGCAGGCCTTGCGCCGGATCAGGTGGTGCACATCGGTGACTCGCTGCAGGGCGACGCCCTGGGCCCGGCCAAGCTGGGCATCCGTACCATCTGGCTGAATACCGAGGGCCGACCGGTTCCGGAGGGCGTTACCGCGGCTGCAAGTCTTGCCGATGCACTGGAGATCCTGCGCGGCTGGCAGCAGGCAGAACAGCAGTAAAAAAGAATGCCGCCGGGCGGTTTCCACAACAGGAATCCGCCCGGCGGCATTTGTTTTGCTTTGTGTCAGGACCGGGGCGCAGAGGCCGGGGCCTTTTCGATGTAAACGCTGGTGGAGGGGAAGGCGAAGCTGCAGCCGTTTTTATAAACCAGATCCATCAGTTCCAGATTGATGGATTCCTGAATTTTCAAAAATTCAGCCAGCGCACCGGTGGTTGCATAGAACTGAATGAGAATATCGATGCTGGAAGCGCCGAAGCCGGTCATCTGTACCCGGATGGTGTCCGGATGAACATCCTCCCGGGCGGCCAGCATGGCGCGGATGTCCGCCAGCAGGCTTTCCAGCTGGCTGCGGGTGGTATCGTAGGTCACGCCCAGGGTGAATTTCGCCAGCCGTCGGTTGATCTGGCTGTAGTTGATCATGGCGTTGCTGACCAGAAT
Organism: Allofournierella sp.; assembly: GCF_017889395.1. Lineage (NCBI taxonomy): Bacteria > Bacillati > Bacillota > Clostridia > Eubacteriales > Oscillospiraceae > Allofournierella > Allofournierella sp. The sequence goes on from NZ_JAGHKE010000025.1 coordinate 5,260, forward strand.
GCTGTTGGGGATGACCAGCACCGAGTCATTCAGCTGGCGGATGCGGGTGGAGCGGAAGGCGATATCCTCAACCTCGCCCTCGCCATCCTTACACCAGATCCAGTCACCGATGGCAAAGGGCTTTTCAAAGATGACCACCAGACCGCCGAAAAAGTTGGTGGCATAATCCTTGGCTGCCAGCGAAAGGGTCAGGCCGACGATGCCCAGGCTGGTGATCAGGCTGCCCACCGGGAACCCCAGCTCCTGTAGCAGCATCAGAATGGCAAACACCAGAATGGTGCCCTTGAGAATCTTGTTCAGAAAGTTGGCAACGGTGTTGTCCACTTCCAGGTCCAGTTTACCCCGCACATCGTGGAAGAGCACCGGACCCAGGTCGCTGCTGCCGATCAGACCCCAGGCCAGCAGACAGATCATGGTCACGCGCAACAGTTTGCTCATCAGGTTTCCAAAGGGAAGAGCCAGATCTGCAGGTAAGGGAAGCAGAATGCAGGCCAGAAAGATGCCGGTGGTCCACACTGCAACCGGGGCCGGGCGGGAGAAGCCTTTGGCCAGCACATAAGGGCCCTTCTTCTCCTTTTTGTTTAGAAGATTCATCAGCCAGGGCATGACCTTGTAGCGAACCAGCCGACTGATCAGATAGGAGACGGCGAATACGATCAGACTGATGGCCAGCCGAAAGAGCGCCCCTTCGGTGTTCAGAATGTATCCTGTGATTTTTTCAATCATAGTAGTGATCCGTCCTGTTGAATTTTTTATTCCGTGCAAATTGTTGAACACGGGTATATCCATAGTATACCATACACCCCGCTTTCAAAAAAGTTATATGCGCCTTTTGCAAAACAAAATTCACAAAACTCTTGCATTTTCTGGCAAGCGCGCATATAATGAAAGTCAAGAAAGCAGTTTCAGGGCGGGGTGAAATTCCCCACCGGCGGTACAGCCCGCGACCACCCGGTGTTTCCGGGTGCTGATCTGGTGAAATTCCAGAGCCGACGGTATAGTCCGGATGAAAGAAACGGCAGCGTTAGGTTTGTTGTTCGCCCTTTTGCAGGTGTACCCGTCTGCAAAAGGGCGTTTTGTTTTACCTGCCGGGCAACACACTGGGGCCGACTTTCCAAAATTTATTGGGCATAATGCCCGGGAGGAAAATACTTATGACAAACGCAAAAACCGCTGAACCCACCACCATGGCCCGCTCTACCCGTCGGGTGCGCAACATGACCGTTACCGCCATGCTGTCTGCCGTGGCTGCCGTGCTCATGTTCTTCGATTTCAGCCTGCCCATGTTCATTCCCAGCTTTGTGAAGATGGATATCTCCGAGCTGCCCGCTTTGCTGGCTGCCTTCAGCATGGGCCCTGTGTCCGGTGTGGTGGTCTGCCTGGTGAAGAACATTCTGGCGGCCATCTTCCATGGCTCCACCGGCGGCATCGGCGAGGTGTGCAACTTCCTGTTGGGTGCAGCCTTTGTGGGCAGCGCCGGTGTGATCTACAAGTATAAGAAGACCCGCATGGGTGCTGTCATCGCCGCTCTGGTTGGCTCGGTGGTTATGGCTGTGATCTCGGTGCCGGTGAACTATTTCCTGAGCTACCCGGTCTACAGCGCCATGTTCGGCGGCATCGACCTGATCATCGATGCCTACCGTGCTCTGCGTCCCAGCGTGAACGGCCTGCTGGAATGCCTGCTGATCTTCAACATGCCCTTCACTCTGGTCAAGGGCCTGATCGTTTCGCTGATCACCTTCCTGATCTACAAGCCCCTCAGCCCGGTGCTGCATGGCCGCAACCGGTAAAAAAGTGCTTGACAGACCTTTTGGGTTGTGTTACACTGTATTTCGAAAATTGAATAGCAACTTATCAAGAGTGACGGAGGGAACAGGCCCTGTGAAGTCCGGCAACCTGCATGATGCAAGGTGCCAAATCCTGCGGGAAACCGAAAGATAAGCGTAACAGCGCTCAAAGGCTTTCGGGCCTTTGGGCGCTTTTTGTTGCAGTTTCCGGCAAGTTGCTTTTCAGCCAAACGCTGCGCTCTGAGCGCATACAAATCAAGGAGGGCAACACCATGCCGAAATGCTTTTTTACTTCTGAATCCGTAACCGAAGGCCATCCCGACAAAATCTGCGACCAGATCAGCGACGCTGTGCTGGACGCCATCCTGGAAAAGGACCCCGACGCCCGCGTGGCCTGCGAGACCACCTGCTCCACCGGCCTGGTTCATGTGATGGGCGAGATCACCACCAGCTGCTATGTGGACATCCAGTCCATTGCCCGCAATGTGATCCGTGACATCGGCTACACCCGTGCCAAGTACGGCTTCGACGCCGACACCTGCGCTGTGCTGACCAACATCGATGAGCAGAGCCCGGACATTGCGCTGGGCACCAACGACCAGGTGGGTGGTGCCGGTGACCAGGGCATGATGTTCGGTTATGCCTGCACCGAAACCCCCGAGCTGATGCCTCTGCCCATCAGCATGGCCCACAAGCTGGCCAAGCGGCTGACCGAGGTGCGCAAGAACGGCCAGATGGCTTATCTGCGCCCGGATGGCAAGAGCCAGGTGACCGTGGAATACGACGATGGCAAGCCTGTGCGTGTGGACGCGGTGGTTATTTCCAGCCAGCACAGCCCGGATGTGGAGATGGAGCAGCTGCGCCGCGATGTGATGGAGCAGGTGATCCGCCCGGTGATTCCCGCCGAGCTGCTGGATGAAAACACCAAGTATTACATCAACCCCACCGGCCGCTTTGTGGTGGGCGGTCCTCAGGGTGACTCCGGTCTGACCGGCCGCAAGATCATCGTGGATACCTACGGCGGCTATGCCCGTCACGGCGGCGGCGCCTTCAGCGGCAAGGACCCCAGCAAGGTGGACCGCAGTGCCGCTTATGCTGCCCGCTGGGTGGCCAAGAACATCGTGGCTGCCGGTCTGGCGGAAAAGTGCGAGGTCCAGCTGGCCTACGCCATCGGTGTGGCCGAGCCGGTAAGCATTCTGGTGGATACCTTCGGCACCAGCAAGTACAACAGCGAGGAGCTGGAGGCCGCGGTGCGCAAGGTGTTTGACCTGCGTCCCGCCGCCATCATCAGCGCGCTGGAGCTGCGCAAGCCCGGCTACCGTGCCGTGGCCGCCTACGGTCATATGGGCCGTGAGGACCTGGGTGTGGCCTGGGAGCGCACCGACCGTGTGGACGCCCTGAAAGCCGCTCTGGCCTGATTGAATCCAACATAGAAGACAAGCAGAACACCCGCCTGCCGGAGACTTCCGGCGGGCGGGTGTTTTTTCAAAGGATCTTTGCTGTGCAGGCTTCGGCCGCCTGCTCCACCGTCCAGGCCAGCCGGGCCAGCAGCTCGGACTGGGGGCCGCCGGGCAGGCAAACAAAGTGAAAGGGCCGTTCCAGCTGCAGGTCCTCCAGTTCCATCACCTGCAGCTGATTCTGTGTCAGCAGGCTTCGGGCAGCGGCTTCATAGGCGAAGGTGATGCCCTTGCCCGCGGCAACCAGCCCCAGCAGGGTGGGAATGTGTTCGATTTCGCACAGGCTCACGTAGTCGGTCACGGCCAGATTGTGGGCCCGGCATTCCCCTTCGAAGATGTCCCGGGTGCCGCTGCCGCTTTCCCGCAGAATCAGCGGAGCCTGCAGGGTATCCCGCAGGCATCGAAAAGCCCGATAGGGGCTGTTCGGACTGCACAGCCCCACAAAGCGGCTGACAAAGAAGGGGTGGTAATCGTAGCGCCGGTGGTCGAAATTGCCTTCAATGAGGGCAAAATCCAGCAGTCCGTTTTCCAGCTGCTCCAGCAGAACGTGGGTGTTTTGCTCCACCATGTGAAACTGGATCTCGGGAAAATGATCCACCAGCTGGGGCAGCACCGTGGGCATCAGACCGTCCGCAATGGAAAGAGTGGCTCCAAAGCGCAGAGTGAGCGCATCGCCTTGGCGCATTTCCCGGGCAATCTGCTCATCCAGCGTGGCCAGACGACGGCAGAGTTGGGCCAGTCGCTGCCCCTGCGGGGTGAGCGCCAGCCGCCGCCCTTCCTTTATAAACAGCTTTACCCCATAGGCTGATTCCAGCGCCTTGATGTGTTGGCTCACGGCCGGCTGGGTCAGGTGGAGCAGCTCGGCGCAGCGGGTGGTGCTTTGACATTGCACCAGCAGTAAAAAGGTATGAAGCTTCGGGTCCAGCATGTGATCACACTTTCTATAAATATAACTTATAAATTGGCGATAAATACTAATTTGATTTTATATGAAATCGGCCGTATAATCAAGTGCGGGCAGAGAAATGTTGCCAGTCAATGCAGCATTTTCCCGCACCGGGCGGCGCAGAACAGCAGCCGCCTTCCGGAACATGCAACTACGAAAGGAATGCGGCTTTACTATGAAACAGTTCGTCACCAAACACACTCCCGGCTTTCTGGTTTGCCTGGTGCTGGCACTGATCGCCCAGGGAATTGCAAAGTTTTTCCCCAGCATCGGCGCGGCACTGTTCGCCATCGGTCTGGGCATTTTGTGTGGAAATACCTTTTTGAACAAGTCCTGCTTTGATGCGGGCACCAAGTTCTCCGAGCGGAATCTGCTGGAATACTCCATCGTTCTCACCGGCGCAAGCCTGCTGCTCAGCGACATTCTGGCCCTGGGCCTGCGGGGCCTGGGCTTCATCGCCTGCCAGATGGCTCTCACCGTGATGGTGGCTTACCTAATCGGCCGTAAGATGGGCTTCGGCAAAAAGTTCAGTCTGCTGATGGGTGCAGGCAACGCGGTGTGTGGCTCCTCCGCCATTGCCACTGTGTCGCCGGTGGTCAAGGCCGACAGTAAGGACAAGGGCATCTCCATCACCATCGTGAACGTGACCGGCACCATTTTGATGGTGGTGCTGCCCATCCTCACCGGCGTGGTTTACCAGCATGAGGTTATGCACACCTCCGCCATGATCGGCGGCACCCTGCAGTCCATCGGTCAGGTGATTGCCTCCGCTCAGCTGGTGGGCGGCGAGGTGGTGGAGACCGCCACCATCTTCAAAATCATCCGCATCGTGTTTATCGTGCTGGTAGCGCTGGTCTACTCCCGCATGAATGTGGAAAAGGACGATACCCCGCTGTTCTCCAAATCCCAGGCAGGGGAGCACGGTGCGGTGAAGGCGGGTGTGCCCTGGTTCATCATCGGCTTCTTTATCATGGCCATCCTGCACAGCGTGGGCGTGATTCCTCCGGTGGTCAGTCATGCGGCCAAGCTGGTGAGCCAGCAGTTCGAGATCATCGCCCTGGCTGCCATCGGCATGCGGGTGAAGTTCCGCGACCTGGCCGCCGAGGGTCCCCGTGCCATGCTCTACGGCGTGGGCGTGGGTGCCTGCCAGATCGTATTTGCTCTGGTGCTGATTCGTGTGTTCATCGGCTGATTACCCTGTTTGTAAAACAGAAAAACAAGAGAAAAACCGTCCTCCGGAAGGCCTGTTCAGGTGCCGGAGGGCGGTTTTTTGCAGCAAAGCGGACGGCGAGGGCTCAGCGCTCCTGAATCTCCTTGCCGCTCAGATGCTCGATCTCAATCACAAACATCCGGACGGCCGCGCCGGAGGACGCGATTTCCATATCGGCGGTGGCTTCGTCCGGATAATATTTCATGGCCAGCTTTTTTACCAGACGCAGAGTTTCCTCCCGGTCCTCCACCATGCGGCACTGGCCGAACACCACCGTACTCTGCACAAAGGGAGCCCAGGACTCGGCTTTTACTGTTTCGCTGCCCACCACGGTGAAGCAGACTTTGCTGCAGGCCCACAGGGCGTCCGCCTTGTGCCCCGCGGCCGCCCCGTGGAACACAATGCGCCGGGTTTCCTCCTCATACAGATAATTCACGGGCACTGCATAGGGGTAGCCGCCGTCCCCCTGAACAGCCAGCATGCCGTATCGGGCACGGTGCAGCAGCTTTTTGGCTGCCTGCAGGTCGATTTCCTTGCTTTTCCTTCGCATCGGTCGGAACATTCTGTATCCCTCCTGAAGTTGTTTTTTCGGTTTTCTGCCATTGTACCACAAAGCAGCAGCCGGAGTAAAAGGGCTTGCCCAAGGCAGCTGACAGCGTTGAAAAACGCCGGTCACTGTGCTATGATAAAATGTATTGCGGCAGTTTGGCACTCCGCCCGCCCGACAGGGCCGGGTAAGTGTGCGGCTGCCGAAAAAATTCGGATGCTTTTCAGAGCGCTTCCGTGCCGGGCAAACGCCCGCGATACGGCAGGCGGGGAGGGTACTATGCAGAACGATCGCACTTATCTGTTCGAGCAGGCTCCGGTGTCGAAGGCGGTTCTTTCCATGGCCATGCCCACCATTGCCAGTTCGCTGGTGATGGTGCTGTACAATCTGGCGGATACCTATTTTGTGGGTATGCTGAACAATCCGGTACAGAATGCGGCAGTCACCCTGGCTGCACCGGTGCTGCTGGCCTTTAATGCGGTCAACAATCTGTTCGGTGTGGGCTCCTCCAGCATGATGAGCCGGGCGCTGGGCAGGGGAGATAAACAGACCGCTCGTCAGAGTGCATCCTTCGGTTTCTGGTGCTCTCTTGTCTGTGGGGCATTAATCTCCCTGTTTTTCCTGCTCTTTTCTGTTCCGGCTCTGCGGGCGCTGGGTGCCAGCGATGAAAATATGGCCGCCACGCAGGCTTACCTGTTCTGGACTACCTGCTGCGGCGCGGTGCCGGCTATTCTGAATGTGGTAATGGCATATATGGTGCGCAGTGAGGGAGCGGCACTGCATGCCAGTATCGGAACCATGAGCGGCTGCTTTTTGAACATGCTGCTGGACCCCTTCTTTATTCTTCCCTGGGGTCTGGATATGGGTGCGGCGCGGGCCTTGCCACGTTCCTGTCCAACTGTGTGGCCTGCGGTTACTTCCTGGTGCTGATGGTGGTTCGGCGCGAAAGCAGCTGTATCAGCCTGCGGCCCTGCAAGCCGGACCGGCAGGTGGTGCTGGGCGTATGCGGTGTGGGCATTCCCGCCGCAATCCAGAACCTCTTGAATGTGACCGGAATGACGGTGCTGAACAACTTCACCTCCGCCTACGGGTCCAATGCGGTGGCTGCCATGGGCATTGCCCAGAAGATCAACCAGGTGCCGTTCTATGTGTCGTCTGGCCTTTCGCAGGGGCTGATGCCGCTGGTCAGCTATAACTACGCCTCCGGGAACTATCGCCGCATGAAGCGCTGCTTCTTCTTTGCAGCGCGGTTGGCGCTTTCCTTCCTGGTGGTGCTCAGTGTGGTGTACTGGTTCAACAGCGATCTGCTGATTGCCCTGTTTATGGAAAACCCCGAGACGGTGGCCTATGGCTCCCGCTTTTTGCATGGTATGTGCCTGGCACTGCCCTTCCTGTGCATGGATTTTCTGGCAGTGGGCGTGTTCCAGGCCTGCGGCATGGGCCGGCAGGCGCTGCTGTTTGCGGTGCTGCGCAAGATCGTGATGGAGATCCCCGCGCTGGTGATTCTGAATCTGATCTGGCCCCTCTATGGTCTGGCTTATGCCCAGACCGTGGCCGAGGTCATCTTGAGCATTGCGGCAGTGTTGGTGCTGCGCAGTATTTTTGAGCATCTGGGTGACCCGCCGGAAAAGACGGCTCAGCGAAAAACAAACCAGTAAAAAACGCGAAAGGCGGGCAAAGGAGGGCAGAGAAAATGGATCAAGAACAGCAGCTGCTGCGGATGGAAGGCACCATCGAGCATCTGATTTACGAAAATAAGGATACCGGCTATGTGGTGTTCGAGGTGAACGCCGGGGGCGAGCTGCATGTGGTCACCGGTGTGCTGGGGGAGGTGAACGTGGGCGAAAGCGTCGCCCTCTACGGCCATTTTGAAAGCCACCCCACCCATGGCCCCCAGTTCAAGGCCACCTCCTGCGAGGCCTCCATGCCCCAGGACGAAGCCGCCACCCTGGCTTATCTTTCCAGTGGAGCGCTGCCCTACATCGGGCCCGCCACTGCGAAAAAGCTGGTGGAAACTTTTGGCGCAGACAGCCTGGAGGTGATCGCCAATCAGCCGGAGAAGCTCACCATCCTGCGGGGCATCACATCGGATAAGGCAATGGCCATCAGCAATGAATTCCGCCGCATGTTCGGCGTGCGGGAGGCGGTGGCCTACCTGGGCCGGTTCGGCATCAGCCCGGTGCGGGCGGTGGAGGTCTACCGCCATCTGGGCCCCAATACGGTGGAGGCCATCCGGCAGAATCCGTATCTGTTGTGCGGCGAACCGCTGCGGCTCAAATTTGCCCAGGTGGATGCCATCGCCGCCGAGATGGAGCTGGCGCAGGACGGCAGTCTGCGCCTTTGGGCGGGCATTCTGTATGTGCTGCGCCACAACGGGGGCAACGGCCATACCTGTCTGCCCCGGCCCCAGCTGCTGACCACAACAGCCAAGTTTTTGAAGATCGGCGAGGATGCCATCGACCGGGAGCTGGACGCCGCCATCGCAGAAGGCGAGGTGGCCCGATACATCTGCGAGGGAAGGGAATACCTGTACCTGCCGGACCTGTTGCGGGCCGAGCAGGATATTGCCGCCCGTTTGTGGGAGCTGACCCGGTATCCGGCCACCCAGCCCCGGGATCTGGAGGCGAACATCCGGGCGCTGGAGCGTGCTCAGGGCTTTGCCTATGCCCCGGAGCAGCGCAAGGCCATCGAGACCGCCCTGTGCAGCAATGTGATGGTGCTCACCGGCGGTCCCGGTACCGGCAAGACCACCACCGTGAATGCCATTCTGGCCCTGTTCCAGAATCAGGCGGACCGGGTGGCTCTGTGTGCCCCCACCGGCCGCGCGGCCAAGCGGCTGAGCGAACTCACCGGCCAGAAGGCCCAGACCATCCATCGGCTGCTGGAGGTGGACTACGACCCGCAGATCCATCTGCTGCGCTTTATCCACAATGAGAAAAATCTGCTCAAGTGTGATGTGGTCGTGCTGGACGAGATGAGTATGGTGGATGCCAAACTCTTCCAGAGCCTTTTGGCGGCGCTGAAGCACGGCTGCCGGATCATCATGGTGGGTGACGCGGACCAGCTGCCCAGCGTGGGCCCGGGCAACATCCTCAGCGAGGTGATTCGCAGCGGGGTGGTGCCCACCGTCTGCCTGACCCGCATCTTCCGCCAGCAGCATCAGAGCATGATCGTGGAAAACGCCCATCGCATCGTGCATGGGCTGGTGCCCCAGCGGGGCGACCGGAACAGCGATTTCTTCTTTTTGCAGGCCAGCGGACTGGCCTGCCAGCAGCTGGTGTGTGACCTGGTGGCCACCCGGCTGCCCAAAAGCTACGGCCTGGATCCCATCCGGGATATTCAGGTCCTGTGTCCCACCAAGATCGGCCCGGTGGGCACCGCCGCGCTGAACCAGCGGCTGCAGGCCATGCTCAATCCGCCCGCGCCGGACAAGCCCCAGCTGGAAATGGCAGGGCAGGTCTTCCGCCTGGGTGACAAGGTAATGCAGGTGCGCAACAACTACCTGATTCCCTATGAGCGGGACGGCGGCGAAGCGGGCGTGGGTGCATTCAACGGCGACCTGGGCGTGATCCTGGGTGTGGACCCGGGCGAGCGGGCGCTGCTGGTGCAGATGGACGACCGCAAGCTGGTGTATACCGCCGAGAACATCCCCGAGCTGGAGATTGCCTACGCGGTTACGGTGCACAAAAGTCAGGGCAGCGAGTTCGCGGCGGTGGTCATTCCGGTGAGCGATCTGCCGGAGAAGCTGTGCTACCGGAATCTTCTGTATACCGGCGTGACCCGTGCCAAGCGGTTGTGTATCCTGGCCGGTCGGCCGGACACCGTGGCCCGCATGACCGAAAACATCCGCCAGAACCTGCGCTACAGCTGCCTGGCGGACCTGCTGCGAAACGGGGCCAAGCTATGAAAAGAGCAAGGCTGTGGCTGTGGGGCGAGCAGGTGCGGGTGCTGCTGTTTCCACGGCGCTGCCCTTTCTGCGGGCGGGTGCTGGGTTTTCTCACCCGCTGCCCGGACTGTGAGCCGGAGCTGAAAACGCTGAAGCTGATGATCCCGCGCCTGCCGGACAGTGAGCACTGCATGGAGCATCTGAGCGGCGCGGCGGCGGTTTACCGCTACGACGGTTGTGTGCGCGATGCCATTCTTCGGATGAAAAACGGCGGCCAGGGCTACTGCGCAAAGGAGCTGGGCATCTGGATGGCAGCGGTGATTTTCGGATGTACTTTCCGGCAGCAGCGTGGTATAATACGATTGGAAGAAGAGCAGGTGCTGCGCCGGTTTGATCTGGTGGTTCCGGTGCCTGCGGGCGACCGCGGCAGGGGCTACAATCTGCCGGAGCTTCTGGCCCGGCAGTTGGCCTGGGCGCTGGATGCTCCGCTGGAGCCGTATGCTCTGAAGAAGACCCGCCGCACCGAAAAACAGGAGGGCAAAACCTCCCGCCAGCGAATGGAGAACGTGAAGAACGCCTATCAGGCAACAGGCCCGGCCTGTGTGGAGGGCAAACGGGTGCTTCTGGTGGACGATGTGATCACCACCGGGGCGACCTTGTCCAACTGCGCCAAGGCACTGCGCGCAGCCGGTGCGCTGGATGTCTTTGCGGTTACTCTGGCAGAAACACAATCCGCGCGGTGAACCCGCGCATGCAGATAGAGAGGGAATGAAGTTATGGCACAGTATGATATTGGCATCGACCTTGGCACCACCACCATCATCATCGCGGTGGAGGGCAAGGGCGTTATTTTGAATCAGCCCAGCGTGGTTGCGGTGGATAACCGCAAGGATCAGGTGCTGGCGGTAGGCGACGAGGCACTGGCCATGGTGGGCCGTACCCCCAACTACATCTCCGCCATCCGTCCGCTGAAGGACGGCGTGATCTCCAACCACATGCTCACCCGTGAGCTGATCTGCCGTTTTGTAAATAAGGTTTACGATTCCCGCCTGATCAAGCCCCGGGTGGCTGTCTGCGTTCCCGCCGCCATCACCGGCATTGAGAGTGATGCTGTGGTGGAGGCTGTGGTGGCCGCGGGTGCCCGTCAGGTCTTCCTGATCGACGAGCCCATGGCAGCAGCTATTGGTTCCGGCATCGACATTCGCGAGCCGGCCGGCCACATGGTGGTGGACATCGGCGGAGGTACCACCGACATTGCGGTCATCAGCCTGGGCGGTAAGGTTCGTGCCACCAGCGTGAATGTGGCGGGCAACACCTTTGATGACGAGATCATGAAGCTGGTGCGTTCCAAGTTCAGTGTGGCCATCGGTCTGCGCACTGCTGAGGAGCTGAAAAAACAGGTGGCCTGCTGCAAACCCAGCGCCTTTACCTCCAGTATGGAGGTAAAGGGACGCAGTCTGCTCACCGGCCTGCCCCAGAAGTTTACCGTGAAGACCGAGGATCTGTACGAGGCGGTGATGCCTCTGGTGGAGCAGATCACGGTGGCGGCTCATCAGGTGCTGGAAAAAACGCCCCCCGAGCTGGCGGGCGATATCTTCACCGACGGCATTATGCTCACCGGCGGCGGCTCCATGCTCAAGGGCCTGGACGAGTACATGAGCCAGGAGCTGAAGGTAAAGGTTCGTGTTTCGCAGGACCCGGTCAACTGCGTGGCACTGGGCACTGCCCATTGCCTGGCCATCGGCGAAGATCTGGAGACCGGATTCCAGGACGCTACCCCCCGGCTGGGCCGGCGCTGATTCTCGATATTCTTGCGGCAGCCTTCCTGTCCCCTCCATGTGGGGCAGGGGGCTGCCGTTTTGCGTGAACCGGCTTGTTGCCTTGGCCACAGACAGTGCGTTCTCAGGCTGCTATGCTGGTTGTCTGTGACTAGATCGACGATTTCCGCCAAACCCGTCTTTCTCTGGCGAAGGCTTTGTGCTATAATGTTAACCAATAGTGCATATCTGCGCGGCTGGCCGAGGATGTTCCGGTCCGGCCGGGACAAGGAGTTTCCATGAACGTGACCAATAAGTTTTTGAAATACCGCGACGCTTTTATTGAAAAGCAGTTTGGCCGGCTGAACCCGGTGCAGAAAAAGGCCGTGTTTTCCATCGAGGGTCCGCTGCTGATCCTGGCGGGCGCGGGCAGCGGCAAGACCACCGTGCTGGTCAACCGCATCGCCAACATCATCCGCTTCGGCAAGGCCCACGGCTCCGACTGGCTGCCCGGGCCGGTGGGCGAAGCCGAGCTGGCGGCTCTAAAGGCCGCGGTGGAAACCGGCGCGCCCCTTGCCCCCGGGCTGGAGCGACTGCTGCGGTATGAGAACGCCCGCCCCTGGAACGTGCTGGCCATCACCTTCACCAACAAGGCGGCAGGGGAGCTGAAGGCCCGTCTGGCCGCCATGCTGGGCGAGGAGATGGGCGCGGATGTAAACGCCTCCACCTTCCACTCTGCCTGTGTGCGGATGCTGCGGCGGGACGCCGACCGGCTGGGCTTCCCCAAGAGTTTTACCATCTACGACACCAGCGACCAGGAACGGGCCATGAAGGAGGTCTACAAGGAGCTGCTGGTGGACGACAAGTTCCTGCCCATCAAATCCGCTATGGGTCAGATCGGCCGCATGAAGGACCAGCTCATTAGCCCGGACGAGGCCATGGAGGCCCCGCAGGACACCAAGGCCGGCCTTCTGGCCAAGGTCTACCGCAATTATTCTGCCCGGCTGAAAAAGGCCGGTGCCATGGATTTCGACGATCTGATCTACTATACCGTGCTTTTGCTGCGGGAAAATCCCGATGTGCTGGAGTATTATCAGCAGAAGTATCGTTATGTATTGGTAGACGAGTATCAGGATACCAGTGTGGCCCAGTTCCATCTGGTGCGTCTGCTGGCGGGCGGCTACAAGAATGTCTGCGTGGTGGGCGACGATGACCAGAGCATCTACCGGTTCCGCGGCGCAACCATCGAGAACATTCTGAACTTCGAGCAGCATTTCCCCGGCGCACAGGTCATCCGGCTGGAGCAGAACTACCGCTCCACCTCCAACATCCTGGATGCCGCCAACTGCGTCATTAAAAACAACCAGGGCCGCAAGGGCAAGACCCTGTGGACCGAGAACGGCGCGGGCGACCGGGTGCACCATTACCTGGCCGAAAGCGAGCAGGACGAGGCGTCTCACATCGCCACCGTGATCGGTCAGCACCTGAAGGAGGGGGCCCGCCTGCGGGATCACGCGGTGCTCTACCGTATGAATGCCCAGTCCGGCCCGGTGGAAACCTACTTCGCCCGGGCAGGCATTCCCTATAAGATCGTGGGCGGCCAGCGGTTCTACGACCGTAAGGAAGTAAAGGACATCATTTCCTACATGTCCATCGTGGCGAACCCCAACGACGACCTGCGCTTAAAGCGCATCATCAACGAGCCCGCCCGCAAGATTGGCGCCACCACCGTGGATAAAATGAGCGAGATCGCCGCCGGTCTGGGCGTGAACCTGCTGAGCGTGTGCGAAAACGCCAAGGACTACCCGGCCATCAGCCGGGCGGCCAGCGCGCTGAACGGTTTTTACGGTATCTACCTGAAGCTGGTCCAGGCCAGCGAGACCCTGCCGCTGGATGAGTTTGTGAGCCGCCTGCTGGAGATCACCGGCTATAAAAAGATGCTGGAAGCTCAGGGCGACGAGGGCGCATCCCGGCTGGAAAACCTTGGTCAGCTGATTTCCAGCGTGAAAACCTATGCAGACCAGAAGGGCGAGGAAGCCACGCTGGCAGGCTTTCTGGAAGAAGTGGCCCTGATTTCGGATCTGGACAGCTACGACGAGGAAAATGATGTGGTGGTCATGATGACCATGCATTCCGCCAAGGGCCTGGAATACGACTATGTGTTTATCGTGGGCATGGAGGAGGGTATCTTCCCCAGCGATATGTGCCGCTTCTCGGACGAGGAGCTGGAGGAGGAGCGCCGCCTGTGCTACGTGGGCATCACACGTGCCAAGAAGGAGCTGTATCTCTCCTCCAGTCAGAGCCGGATGATCTTCGGGCGCACCCAGCGCAATCCGCCCTCCCGCTTTCTGGACGAGATCGATTCCGATCTGCTCGACATGGAGGAGAGCCCGGCGGTGTCCGGCGGGCGTTCCTGGGGCGGCGGCTTCGGCAGCTTCGGCGGCTTTGGCGGTGCGTCTCGCGAGAGCAGCCACGGCTTCGGTTCCGGCGCGGGCTTCGGCGGCGGTGCAGCGGCTGCTCCCAGGCGGGAGTGGGGCAGCTCCGGCGGCTTCGGCGGTCGGACTGCATCGGCATCTGCTGGCGGCGGCAGCCGGTTCGGCTCCGCGCCCTCCGGCCGGTTTGGCACTTCCACCGTGGGCGCGGCAGCTCCCGCGCGCCCGGCGGCTTCGGCAGCGGCCGGGTCCAAGAGCTTCAAGCCCGGTGACGTGGTGGAGCATAAGGTGTTCGGCCGGGGCGTGGTGCTCAAGGCGACCCCCGCGGCGGGCGACACCATCGTGGAGATCCGGTTTGAAAAAGCCGGCGTGAAAAAGACCATGGCAAACTACGCCCCCCTGACCCTGATTAAATAACCTTTGGAGGCAACCCAATGTTGAAAGTATCTCTGATCGCTTATACCCCGGAACCGGAAAAGGTGGTGGCCGCAGCGGCAAAGCTGTGCTATTCCAATGCGCACATCGACGATCTGCTGTCCGGCCTGACCCCGGAGAAGAGCCGGGAATTTGTGGAGCGGCTGGCCAAGCTGGGGCACGAAAGCCCCACCGAGCACGTGAGCTTTACCTTTGGCATTGAGGGGGTGTCCCGCAGCCTGCTGGCGCAGATCACCCGTCACCGCATTGCCAGCTACAGCGTGCAGAGCCAGCGCTATGTGCGGCTGGATCAGTTTGACTATGTGACCCCGCCCGAGATTGAGGCGGACCCGGCGGCCCTGGAGGAGTTTCAGGCAGCCATGGCCCAGGAGAATGAGAACTACAAGCGCATTGCGGCCCTTTTGAAGGACGGCCACATCCGCCGTCTGATGGCCCAGGGCATGAGCGAGACCGAGGCAGTCAAAAAGGCTGAGAAGATGGCCATCGAGGATGCCCGTTTCGTGCTGCCCAACGCCTGCGACACCAAGATGGTGGTGACCATGAATGCCCGCAGCCTGCAGAACTTCTTCCGGCACCGGTGCTGCAACCGGGCCCAGTGGGAGATCCGGGCTCTGGCGGACGAGATGCTGCGTCTGGTGTACCCCATCGCTCCGTCCCTGTTCAAGATGGCCGGACCCGGCTGCGTGAAGGGAGCCTGCCCGGAGGGGGCCATGAGCTGCGGCGAAACCCTGGCCATGCGGGAGAAATACGCCGCGCTGAAAGAGGAGGCGCTGAAACCGTGAACGGCAAGCTGATCGTGATCGAAGGGCTGGACGGCAGCGGCAAGGCTACCCAGGCCCGGGCACTGGCCGAGGCCCTGCAGGCCCAGGGCTGGGACGTGATGCAGATCACCTTCCCGGACTATGCCAGCGATTCCTCCGCCCTGGTCAAGATGTACCTGGGCGGGCAGTTCGGCAGCCATCCGGACGATGTGAACGCCTACGCCGCCTCCGCCTTCTACTCGGTGGACCGGTTCGCCAGTTACAAGATGAAGTGGGGCGAATTTTACCGCAAGGGCGGCATTGTCATTGCCGACCGTTACACCACCAGCAACGCGGTGCACCAGTGCTCCAAGCTGCCGCAGGATCAGTGGGATGCGTTTCTGGATTGGCTGTTCGATTTTGAGTATAATAAAATCGGAATTCCTGCCCCGGACAGCGTGATCTATCTGGAGGTGGACCCGGCGGTGAGCCAGGCGCTGATGACCGGCCGCTACCAGGGCGACGAAGCGAAGAAAGACATACACGAAAAGGATACCGAATATCTGGCACGCAGCCAGCAGGCGGCCCGGCATTGCGCCGCCGCGCTGGGCTGGGTGACCGTCGCCTGCTGCCATGCGGGCGAAATGCGCACCATCCAGCAGATTCATGAGGATGTGCTGCGTGCGACCAAGGAGATTTTATGCTGACATTCAAACCTATCGAACCGCAGGATGCCCAGTGGGTGACCCCGCTGCTGCATGCCAGCGGTTACATGACCAGTACCTACGCCTTTGTGACCCTGTATCTGTGGAGCAAGGCGTACGACACCCAGGTGGCCCGTTTCGGCGATCATGTGATCGCCCGCAGCCACCGGGGCGGTATTTTCCATTATCTGTACCCCTCCGGCCACGGCGACGAAAAGGCCACCGTGGATGCCATCATCGAGGATGCCAAGGCCCAGAGCGAGCCCGCCTGGCTTTACGGCGTTTCGGTGGAGGCCAAGCAGCGGCTGGAGCAGTGGTACCCGGGCCTGTTCACCATCGAGGCGGTGCGGGATGACTATGAGTACATCTACGACCGGGCCGAGCTGGCCGAGCTGCCGGGCAAGAAATTCCAGAAAAAGCGCAACCATGTGTCCCGTTTTATCCGGGAAAATCCGGACTGGGAGTTCCACCCCATCACCGAGAAATCGCTGCCTCTGGTGCGGCAGTTCAACCGGGAATGGGCCGCTTTGGCCGACAACAAGGATGACCCGGGCATCCAGATGGAGCACGAGGCCATCGAAATGGTATTTGATCACTACACCGAGCTGCCCATTGAGGGCGGCTATGTCACCGCTGGCGGCCGGGTTGTGGCCTATTCCTTCGGCAGCGCCATCAACGACCGCATCTTCGACACCAACGTGGAGAAGGCGCTGTATGAGGTGAACGGTGCTTACAATATCATCAACCGGGAAATGGCCCGTCAGGTCTGCGCCCGCTATGAGATGATCAACCGGGAGGACGATGTGGGCTCCGAGGGACTGCGCAAGGCCAAGCTGTCCTACAATCCCATCATCATCGAGCCCAAGTACCGGGCGGTACTGAACAAATAACCTTTGCCGCGCAAGGCGGTCAGGGGGGAGGGAAGAGAAGCCATGTTTCGTGTGGCAACAAAAAGCGATGCGGCCCAGCTGACCGGGCTGTTTTCGGCGGTGTTCGGTGACCCGGAGCCGGTAGCTGGCAATATCTTTGAAAAATTTGCCGGGTACGAGAATACCTTCCTGGCAGAGGAGGAGGGCAGGGTCATCGCCAGTCTGTGTGCGGTGCCGGTCACACTGCAGGGGCGCAAGGGTGCTTACTACTACGGCGTGTGTACCCAGCCGGACCAGCGGGGCAAGGGGCTGATGACTGGCCTGATGGACTACACCCGCGCTCAGCTGCTGCTGCGCGGCTGGAGCTTTGCGGTGCTGATCCCCGCCAGCGCCAGCCTGTTTGACTTCTATGTCCAGCGGGGCTTTCAGAAGGCCTTTGGGCTGCGGGAATTCACCCGGCCCATCCGCCGCAATCTGTGGGCTCAGGCGGATTTTGACTCGGTGACTGCCAAGGGGCTGGAGGCGCTGCGCCGCCGTTTTGCACCGGACAGCGTGTTCTTGAACAACGCGGGCTACATTCTGGTGCTCACCGATCTGTATACCCTGGGGGCTACCATCGTTTCCAATGAGGACGGCTACGGCATCTACTTCAAAAAGGATGACGATACCCTGGATTTTGTGGAACTGTTCGCCGAGGGCGACCGGGCTGCGGAAAAGCTGATGGAGGCCGCGCGGGACAAAACCGGTGCCGGTCAGGCCCACATCACTCTGGGGGCTCAGCAGAATCTGTTTTTGGGTGAGGGCGCGCCCCGGGATTACGGCATGATCCAGTTCTTTGATCAGCCCTTCGATGTGCAGGAAGGCTACATGCGCCTGATGCTGGATCTGGAGTGAATCATGGAGCGGCGCACCCCGTGCCGCCCAAGGAATAAGAAAGTGCAGGAAAGTTACTATGGCTAAATACCGTCGTGAAACCTACCAAAACCCGGACCAGCCGGCAAAGCGCGGTCACAAGGGCTGCTTTGTGGTGATTGTGCTGGTCATTGTGCTGCTGGCGGCTGCCGCCTTCGGAGCCTTCAGTGTGATGCAGGATGTGAACGGCCGCGACAAGCTGGGCGATGAGGTTCTGGTCACCGTGCAGCAGGGCGAAAACAGTGCGTCCATCGCCCGCAGCCTGAAGGATGCGGGGGTCATCAAATATCCCAACATCTTCCGCTACTACCTTAAGTACACCGGCAAGAGCGCCAATCTGCAGTATGGCGATTTTACCCTGGTTCAGGGCCAGAGCTACGATTCCATCATCGAGACCATGAGTCAGTATGTGAAACGGGAGACCGTGAGCGTCACCTTCCCCGAGGGCATCACCGCCCAGCGGTTTGCCCAGCTGATGGAGGAGGCCGGCCTGTGCACCGCCGAGGAATTCCTGGATGTGGCCAACAACGGCGATTTCAGCCAGTACGAATTCTGGAATGAGATCCCGGAGGACCCCAACCGCTTCATGAAGTGCGAGGGCTATCTGTTCCCGGATACCTACGAGTTCTTTGTGGATGACACCGTCTACAACTATGTGGATAAGCTCTACGCCGAGTTTGACGCTAAGGTTACCCCGGAGATGCGCCAGCGGGCCAGCGATCTGGGCATGACCCTGGAGGAGGCCATCACTCTGGCCAGCTTCGTGCAGGAGGAGGCCGGCAACGCAGAGGATGCGCGTGTATCGGCGGTGTTCCACAACCGTCTGGCGGCGGATTCCCCCTATCCCCGGCTGGAAAGCAACGCCAGCAGCTATGTGCAGAATCCGGAGGACAACAACTACATCTACAACTGGATCGCTCCCTACTACGGCGGCTGGGACAATATCCCCGCAAACATCTACAATGCCTACAATACCTACGAACTGAACGGCCTGCCCGCAGGCCCCATCTCCAACCCGGGCATTGATGCCATCCAGGCGGCCCTCTACCCGGACCAGGAGTATCTGGACGGCAAGTACTATTTCTTCGTGACCGACAAGAACGGCGTATACTACTACGCCAAGACCAAGGCCGAACACGATGCCAATGTGTCCAAAGCCTTCAGCGTAAAATAACAGGAAAACAAAACCGGCGGGCGCACGGGAGCGAAAAACTCCCTGTGCGCCCGCCCGGCTGTGAGAAAGGAAAACGATTATGCTTCCCATTCCGGAATTACTGGCCCCCGCGGGAGATCTGGAGCGGCTGCAATATGCCATTCGCTACGGCGCAGACGCGGTATATTGCGGCCTGACCGAGTTCGGCATGCGTGCCGCACCCGGTAACTTCACCCCCGAGCAGCTGGCCGAGGGCGCAGCCTTCGCCCATGCCCGGGGCAAAAAGATCTATCTGACCATGAACACCCTGCCCACCAACGAGGAGCTGGAGCGTATTCCCCAGGCCATTCAGGATGCGGTGGCCGCCGGTGTGGACGCCTTCATCGTGGCCGATCTGGGCGTGCTGGCCATGGTCAAGCGGTATGCCCCCAATACCGAGATTCATCTTTCCACCCAGGCGGGCATCACCAACTGGGCCGCTGCCAAGGCCGCCTATGATCTGGGCGCCAAGCGGGTGGTGCTGGCCCGGGAGCTGGATCTGCGGGCCATTGCCGAGATCCGTGCCCACGTGCCCGACGATCTGGAGCTGGAGGCCTTTGTGCACGGTGCCATGTGTATGAGCGTGTCCGGCCGGTGCCTGCTCAGCCAGTACATGACCGGGCGGGACGCCAACCGGGGCCAGTGCGCCCAGCCCTGCCGCTGGAAGTACCATCTGGTGGAGGAATCCCGCCCCGGCCAGTTCATGGAGATCGGCGAGACCGAAGAGGGCAGCTACATCCTGAACGCCAACGACATGTGCACCGCCCCCTTTATCGACCTGATCTGCCAGGCCGGTGTGGACAGC
>NZ_JAGHKE010000140.1:0-2712 GCF_017889395.1 Allofournierella sp.
GGAGATCGAGAGCAAGCTGGGCTTTTTCACCACCGAGCCCTACACCCCGCCCAAAGAGGAGAGTGGCGAAGAACAATAAAAAACAGGGAGTGTCCCCGTGAACTGAACTGCACCCCATTTGTTAGACAGTATATCATACTGTCTAACAAATGGGGTGCAGTTCAGCCCGGGGAGAGCTCCTTCTTTTCTTTTGTGCGGGGTGTTACTGTCTGCCCCGGTTGTAAACGCTCTGCTGCTCCACCCGCAGCACCACGCGGCCCACAAACAGGGTGAGCAGGATCTCCACCGGCAGCAGCACCAGATTTTTGCCGATGCGCAGCGGCAGGGTGGCCAGCTGAAAATTCTGGCCATAATACAGATAGAGCCAGAAGCTGTTCAAGAAGATATTCAGCAGAATGTTGATGCTCAGCTTGGCGGCCAGCACCCGGTGCCAGCGCAGGGGCTGGCGGTAGAGGGCCAGACCCCAGATCATTCCGGCAAGAATGGCGGTAAGGGTAAAGCCGGGGAAATAAGCACCGCCGCCGTTGTTCACCACCCAGCCCAGAAAATCGCTGGCGGCTCCGGCGGTCATGGCCACCGCGGGGCCGAACAGCATGCCGGCCATGGCGCTGGTCAGAAAGCCGAAACCAATGCGCAGCTGAGGGGTGAGCTGCAGCCGGATGTTCAGGGCATCCAGCGTGATGTTCAGCGCGATGAGCAGTGCCACCACCGCCAGGGTACGGGGCTGGTGGAACCGGGCGGCGGAATCCTGAAAGAGCTGTTTGATTTTGGACATGAAAAAACCTCCTTTTGATGCGAATGCCGCACAAAAGGAGGTGAGAATACAAAAAAGGACACAGCGCGGCAAGGGCACTGCGCCCCGCATTTGCCTGCACACGCTTCGTTTATGCAGCAGCGGGATGCAAAGCCTGTACCGCGAAGCGGAGTGCTTCTTCGTCCGGCCCGCAACTCCCCGTCGGGCTGGCACTTGACGCACAGGCTTTTACTCTGCACGCTCCATTATAGACCCGCCGCAAAGAGAAAACAAGCCCCGAAAACCAATTTTAAAGTCAGTCTTTCTGGCTTGCGGCCTTGTTTACCACCAGGATGCCTGCGCAGATCAACGCCAGCGCCGCCAGCCCCTGGGGGCGGAAGGCTGCAGCGCCCTCGCCCAGCAGCAGGGCGCTGAGCAGCACGCCGAACACCGGGTTCATAAAGCCGAACACCGAGATCCGGGCCACCGGGTTATGGGCCAGCAGCACCGACCACAGGGAGTAGGCCACCGCGGACAGAAAGCCCATGTAGACCAGCAGCGCTGCCGAAGCCGGGGTGGGTGCGGCCAGCCGCCCGCCCAGCACGAGGCCCAGCAGGGTCATGACCACACCGCCGAACAGAAACTGCCAGCCGCAGAGCACGAAGGTGTCCTCACTTTGGGAGTAGCGCTTCACCAGCACGCTGGAAAAGGCGTAGGCAATGGCGGCGATGAGCACCAGGCCGTCGCCCAGCAGACCGCCCTGTCCGCCGGAGGAGCTGCTCAGATTGATGAGCGCCACCCCTACAAAGCCCACGGCACAGCCGATCAGCTTTTGGGCGGTGAGAGCCTCATAGCGGAACACCAGTGTGGCCAGCAAAATGCAGAAAAAGGTGTTGGTGGCGGTGATGATGGCTGCGTTCACCCCGCTGGTGTTGGCCACACCGGCGTAATAAAACACATATTGCAGAATGGTCTGCACGCAGCCCAGCTTGAGTACCATGGGCAGAGTGGCTTTGCTGGGGGCCGCCAGACGGCGGGCACGAATGCTGGCAAAAACAATGACCATCAGCCCGGCGATGGTAAAACGAATTCCGGCGAACACCAGCTGGCCGGGGATATCGTTGGAGGCAAGCTGGAACAGCTGGCAGCCGATCTTGATGCAGGGGGCGGCGCTGCCCCACAGAAAGCAGGGGATCAGGGCCAGCGCGGCAGCCACTGCGGGGCGGGAAAGGAACGAAGACTCTTTCATAAATACAATACACCTTTCAGGGTTTGAAATATCCACTGGAAAAGTATAAAATGTTATCAGGAAAAAGTAAAGCCGTCTGCCCCCTGCCGGGGCAGCTGCGGCGGGCCTTTGCAAAAAGGCCGGAAAGGAATAAGACTATGGCAGTTTGCAAATTCAGCGAGATGGAATATACCCGTCCGGATGTGCAGCGGGTGACCGAGGCCTACCGGCAGCTCACCGCCCGGGCCGAAAAAGCAGAAAGCGGCCGGGAACTGGCGGACATCTTTAAAGAGCACACCAAGCTGGACGATGAATTCAGCACGGCGGCGCGCCTGGCGCAGATCCGTCACACGCTGGACACCCGGGATGAATTCTATGATGTGGAAAATGACTTCTTTGACCGGGAGACTCCCGGTGTGGGCAACGCTCAGCTGGCGCTGTACCGGGCACTGCTGGCCAGCCCCCACAAGGAAGGCCTTGCGGTGGAGTACGGCGAGATCCTGCTGCAGAAGATGGAGGTTGCTGCCGCCAGCGCCAGCGAGGAAGTGCTGGAGCTGATGCAGCAGGAGAACGCTCTGGCCAGCCGCTACCAGAAGTTGTATGCGGGCGGTCAGGTGCAGTTCGACGGCAAGAGCCTGACTCTGCCCGAGATGGGCCCCTACAAGCAGAGCCTGGACCGGGCGGTGCGCAAGGCGGCCTTTGAGGCGGATGGCCGCTTCTTTGATGACAACCGGGAAGAGCTGGACGAGAT
>NZ_JAGHKE010000026.1:0-24576 GCF_017889395.1 Allofournierella sp.
GCTGCTTTGAACGAATGCGACATTGCATTTCTCTGCCTGCCGGATGCGGCGGCAAAGCAGGCCGTGGCCCTGGTGACTGACCCGAACACGGTGATCATTGATGCCTCCACGGCGCACCGGACCGCCCCGGGCTGGGCCTACGGGTTTCCTGAGCTGGGAGACAGTTTTGCTCAGGCAGTGAAAAACGGGAAGCGTATCGCGGTTCCCGGCTGCCACGCCAGCGGCTTCATTGCGCTGGTACAGCCACTGGTCAGCGCCGGACTTCTGGCAAAGGATACCCTGCTCACCTGTCACTCCGTCACCGGCTACAGCGGCGGCGGCAAGGCGATGATCACCCAGTATGAGGATCCGGCCCGCAGCCCGCTGCTGGACGCTCCCCGTCAGTATGGTCTGTGCCAGCAGCACAAGCACCTGCCCGAGATGAAGGCCGTCACCGGGCTGGAAGCACCGCCCATCTTCTGCCCCATCGTGGCGGATTTCTACAGCGGCATGGCGGTGACGGTTCCCCTGTTTGCCAGCCAGCTGAAGGGCAGCGTGGAGGATGTGTGCCAGCTGTACCAAAGCCTTTACACCGGTCCGGTGGTGCACTGGAAGGAATCCTGCGGAGAGGAGGGCTTCTTCTCCGCAGCGGCCCTCACCGGTCTGGACGGAATGGAGATCTCGGTGGCGGGCAACGGCGATCGCATCCTGCTCACCGCCCGATACGACAATCTGGGCAAGGGTGCCAGCGGCGCGGCAATGGAATGTATGAACCTGGTGCTGGGGCTTGCCCCGGAAACCGGTCTTAGCTTTTAAGCCATTCAACAGCAGCTTTATTATATTTTCATTATATATAGGGAAGGGAAAACGAACATGAAACAGATCGAAGGCGGCGTCTGCGCCGCAGCGGGATTCAAGGCCGCGGGCGTTCACTGCGGCATCCGGAAAAATCAGACCAAACGGGACCTGGGGCTGATCGTGAGTGACTGCAAGGCCAGCGCCGCGGCGGTGTACACCACCAACCTGGTGAAGGGCGCACCCCTGCTGGTGACCAAGGAGCATCTGGCGGACGGCACTGCGCAGGCCATTCTCTGCAACAGCGGCAATGCCAACACCTGCAATGCAGACGGCCCCCAGATTGCCAACGCCATGTGTCAGCTGGCGGCGGATCAGCTGGGCCTCGCCCCCGAGGATGTGGCCATCGCCTCCACCGGCGTGATCGGCCAGCCGCTGAACCTGGAGGTCATCCAGGCCGGCATGGCCCCGCTGGCAGCGGATCTTGCCTACCACAACAGCCTGCACGCAGCCACCGCCATCATGACCACCGACACCATCCCCAAGGAAGCGGCGGTGGAGTTTGAGCTGGACGGCAAGGTATGCCATCTGGGCGGCATCGCCAAGGGCAGCGGCATGATTCATCCCAACATGGCCACCATGCTGGTGTTCCTGACCACCGACGCGGCCATCAGCAGCGAGCTGCTGCAGAAGGCCCTGAGCACCGACGTGCAGAGCACCTTCAACATGGTGAGCGTGGACGGTGACACCTCCACCAACGACATGGTGATCGTTCTGGCCAACGGCATGGCGGGCAACACCCTCATCACCCAGGGGGGCGAGGACTTCGCCGTCTTTATGAAGGCACTGAACACCGTGACCATGCAGCTGTGCAAGATGCTGGCAGGTGACGGCGAGGGCGCGACCCATCTGCTGGAATGCAAGGTGAGCGGCGCAGCCGATCTGGCCACCGCGCGCACCGTGGCAAAGTCGGTGATCTGCTCCTCGCTGGTAAAGGCCGCCATCTTCGGGGCGGACGCCAACTGGGGCCGCATTCTCTGCGCCATCGGCTACAGCGGCGCGGATGTGAACGTGCAGGCAGTGGATGTGGCCTTCGTCAGCAAGGCGGGCTGCATTGAGGTGTGCAAGGCCGGGGCGGGCATCCCCTTCTCGGAGGAAAAAGCCAAGCAGATTCTGCTGGAGCACGAGATCGAAATCCAGGTGGAGCTGAACAGCGGCAGCGCCGAAAGCACGGCCTGGGGCTGCGATCTGACCTACGACTATGTGAAAATCAACGGCGATTATCGCACCTGAGGAGGCAGCCATGGAACTGAGCAATGCACAACGGGCGCAGGTGCTGATTCATGCCCTGCCCTACATTCAGAAGTACACCGGTAAAATTCTGGTGGTGAAATACGGCGGCAACGCCATGATCAACGAAGATTTAAAGCAAGCAGTAATGGGCGACCTGGTGCTGCTGAGCCTGATCGGCGTGAAGGTGGTGCTGGTGCACGGCGGCGGACCGGAAATCAGCGACATGCTCAAGCGTGTGGGCAAGGAAAGCAAATTTGTGGACGGCCTGCGGGTGACCGACAAGGAAACCGCCGACATCGTGCAGATGGTGCTGGCAGGCAAGCTCTGCAAAAGCCTTGTGAGTCTTTTGCAGAGTAAGGGCGGCAAGGCCATCGGTCTGAGCGGCATGGACGGCTATCTGATTCAGGCCCAGCCCCTGCGGCCGGAGCTGGGCTATGTGGGCGAGATCACCCACATCAACGTGGAACCGGTGCTGGACGTACTGGAAAAAGGCTACATCCCGGTAATTTCCACCGTGGGCTGCGACGCGGAGGGCAACGTGTACAACATCAACGCCGACACCGCCGCCGCCCGCATCGCCGCCGAGCTGAAGGCCGAGAGCCTGATCTCCATGACCGACATCTGCGGCATCCTGCGGGACAAGGATGACCCCTTCACCCTGATCAGCCAGATCACCGTGAGCGAAGCGCCCCAGCTGATGCGGGAGGGTGTGATCTCCGGCGGCATGATTCCCAAGGTGGAATGCTGCATTGAAGCCATCCGCCGGGGCGTGAGCCGGGTGTTCATCATTGACGGCCGCATCCCCCACACCATCCTGATCGAGACTCTCACCGACGAGGGCATCGGCACCATGTTTGTTTCCGGAGGAAATTATGGGCAACATTAAACAACGGGACCAATCCTATGTGGCCCACACCTATGCCCGGTTCCCGGTGACCCTCACCGGCGGCCAGGGCGCGCTACTCACCGGTGAGGACGGCAAACAGTACATCGACATGGGAAGCGGCATCGGTGTAAACGCCTTCGGTGCCTGCGACGCGCAGTGGCTGGAGACGGTTACCCATCAGGCCGCCGCCCTGCAGCACACCTCCAACCTGTATTACACCGAGCCCTGTGCCAAGCTGGCGGCCATGCTCTGCCAGCGCACCGGCATGCAGGAGGTATTCTTCTCCAATTCCGGCGCGGAGGCCAACGAATGCGCCATTAAAGTTGCCCGCAAATACGGCGCGGAACAGCTGGGGCCGGAGCACTTCACCGTGCTCACCCTGAAAAACAGCTTCCACGGCCGCACTCTGGCCACCCTTGCCGCCACCGGGCAAGAAGTGTTCCACAAGGATTTCCTGCCCCTGACTCCCGGCTTTGTGTATGGTGAATCCGGCGATCTGGAAGGCATCCGAAAAATTCTGGACGAAGTCCCCTGCTGCGCTGTTCTTCTGGAGATGATTCAGGGCGAGGGCGGCGTGCTGGTGCAGGACAAGGCCTTCGTGCAGGGACTGGCCCAGCTGGCAAGCGAGCATAAGCTGCTGCTGATGGTGGATGAGGTGCAGACCGGCAACGGCCGCACCGGCAAGCTGTTCAGCTACATGCACTACGGCATCCAGCCGGATGTGGTGACCACCGCCAAGGGACTGGGCGGCGGCCTGCCGCTTGGTGCAGTGCTGCTGGGCGGTAAGGCGGCTGGTGTGCTGACCCCGGGCAGCCATGGCAGCACCTTCGGCGGCAACCCGGTGTGCTGCGCCGGAGCTATCTCCATTCTGAAGCGGCTGGACGACACCCTGCTGGCGGAGGTCACCGCCAAGGGCGAATGGATTCGCGCTCAGCTGGAGGGCGCGCCCGGCGTGCGCAGCGTGAGCGGCCTCGGCCTGATGCTGGGCATCGAGACCGAGCGGGACCCGGGCCAGGTGCTGGCCGACTGTCAGGCCTTGGGCGTACTGCCCCTGCGGGCCAAGAACAAGCTGCGGCTACTGCCGCCTTTGAACATTCCAAACGACCTGCTGGAGCAGGCAGTAACCATCATAAAAGAGGTGTGTGCGAAATGAAACATTTATTGAAACTGGCCGATCTGACCGCGGATGAGATCACTGAGCTGCTGAACATTGCGGATCAGCTGAAGTACGAAAAGAAAAACGGCGTACCCCATCCCCTGCTGAAGGGCAAAACCCTGGGTATGATCTTCTCCAAATCCTCCACCCGGACGTGTATCCTTCGAGGTGGGCATGTTCGATCTGGGCGGCTCCGCCCTGTTTCTGAGCAGCCGGGACCTGCAGATCGGCCGCGGCGAGCCGGTGGAGGACACCGCCCGGGTGCTGAGCCGCTATCTGGACGGCATCATGATCCGTACCTTTGCCCAGCAGGAGGTGGAGGATCTGGCCAAATACGGCTCCATTCCCATCATCAACGGCCTGACCGACTACTGCCATCCCTGTCAGGTGCTGGCGGACCTGATGACCATCCGGGAGCGCAAGGGTGCACTGGCAGGCAAAAAGCTCTGCTTTGTAGGCGACGGCAACAACATGGCCAACAGCCTGATTGCCGGCTGCATCACCATGGGCATGCAGGTATCCGTGGCCTGTCCCGCCGGGCATGAGCCGGACGCCAAGCTGATGCAGTGGGCCAGCGAAACCGGCAACTTCCTGTGCACCACCGATGTGCAGCAGGCCATTCAGGACGCAGATGTGGTCTACACCGACGTATGGGCATCCATGGGTCAGGAGGACAAGGCCGCCGAGCGCCGCAAGGTGTTCGCCCCCTACCAGGTGAACGCCGCCAACATGGCTCTGGCCAAGCCGGACGCCATGGTCATGCACTGCCTGCCCGCCCACCGGGAGGAGGAGATCACCACCGAGGTGTTCGAGCAGCACGCCGACGAGATCTTCGAGGAGGCCGAAAACCGCCTGCATGCCCAGAAGGCCGTTCTGGTCAAGTGCATGGGCGGCGAGCAGTAACCGCTCTATCTTATCCATTGCACCCCCAGACATCTGTTTCCCGGTTGTTATCTTTTACGAAAAAGGAGTATCTCTGTGTCTCCACAGAGATGCTCCTTTTTATTTCTGCGATAATCATTCCGTTTTCCGAAATGGCAGCTGCACTACAAAGCAAGCCCCGCCCAGGGAGGATTGCTCTGCATATACCGTTCCACCATACTGCCGAGTGATCCGCCGCACAATGGCCAGCCCCAGACCATTGCCGCCGATTTCCCTGCTGCGGGAACGGTCCAACCGATAAAAGGGTTCGAAAATTCTCTCCCGCTCCTCCGGTAAAAGCCCCGGACCGTCATCCTCCACGCACAGTTCTGCCCAATCCCCTGTATTGTTCAGGCTTATCCTGATATGCAGCACCGTATTTGGAAAATGAGGTCTTATAAATCCCCTGACTGGACAGCACCCGTGCCAGCCAGAGCGGCAGTCCACCGGCTACCTTCAGCTCCATCAGCACCTGGTCTGCCCCAAGCAGCGGTACACCCCAGGGCTCTGCACCCAGACTGAGTCCCTGTCGGCGGTACAGAATCCGGGAGTCGAAGGTCATCCGCAGCTGCGGGTCCTCGATGCCCTGGTAGGCATCCCGCTCGTAGGAAAGAAACACTGCCGGACGCAGGTCGCCGTAAAAGTTCATTGCATAGGCAAGTTCCTGGCCGATCTGGGTATCCGGCCAGGGGTTCTTTCCAAAAACGCAGGCCATGGCCTGTTCCCGCTCCATGGAAAGGCGCCGTTTATATACCACCGACCGGTATTTCTTTTTCAGCTCTACAAAAACCGAATCCCCCGCCTCTGCTGTTCCGTAGCTTCGCAGGCGGACCTTCTCTTTATAGACCGGCTTTTCCAGGCTGCGGCGGATGAGCCGGAAATCCGGGGTATCCAGATAGATATTCCGAATGGAGCTGTGGCTGTAAGCATCGGGTACGATGTGGGGCTTTGCGGCCAGAAGAACGGTCCGCAGCTGACTTCGCGTCAGCAGATATTTGAATTCATAACGCTGAAAAATCATCTGATCTTTCACGGCGATGTGCCTCCCTCGTTTGGATTTTCTGTGTTCAGTGTACCGTGTCAACCCTAACTGAACTTTAAAAATCCTGAAAAAGTTTTGTGGGCACATCCTCTGCCCTTTGCACTCAAAAAAGCGAACCGACTCCCTTTTGGGAATCGGTTCGCTTTTTCGTTTTTATGCCGGTATCATTACTGCCGCTTTCTCAGTCCAGCCGGAATACAGGCTCCAGCTTAGGCTGCGCTCCGGTTTCCGGGTCCATTTCCAGCTCCAGAATGTCCTTCATGTATTCATTCCAGCGATCCACAACAGCGCTTTCCGCCTGGGTCTTTTCTGCATAGGCAACGCCCTTTTCACATTCATAGTACCCAAACAGCTCATTCTTGTCCGCATAAATGGTGTAGTTGCAGATTCCCGCCTTCTTGAGAACCTCCACCATCTCCGGCCAGATTTCATTGTGGCGGCGGATGTATTCTTCCTTTTTACCGGGTTTGATCTTGCCTCGCCAGGCCATACGTTCCATTTGCTCTTCTCTCCTTTGCAAACAATTCCGCGGGGCTTCATCTGCCCCTGCTTTCTGAAAAAACATCCCCGTACCGGGCAGCAGACGCTGCCCGCCGGGGATATTTTTTAAACCTTTATGCCTGTTCTGCGACCTCAGCAGCCTCACAGCCCCAGGCTTCGATCTGGGTCAGGGCCGGGAACGGCGAGGGGCCTTCCGCCTGAATCAGATCCTTCAGCACCAGCCAGGTCACCGTCTTGGGCGTCTCCAGCGGAAAACGCTGGGGCGCAAGGCTGTTGGTCAGGGAAAGCTTCTCCTGGCTGCCATCCGAGAATACCACGGTGGCCTGTGTCCAGTAATTATCATGGGGATAGTCACCCCGCAGGGTCAGCCGAAGCTCATCCAGAGTGACCGGACGGCCGAATTCCAGGCGCAGCTCCGCCTTCGGGTCCCGGTTGATGCCCCAGCTCTGATAGGGGTATTCCCCGTGCGCAGTGTTTTCAAAGATTCCGTCAATGGCATTGCGCGCTGCAAACACCGCTTCACCGCGGGTCTCCACGTTTGCCACCGCATGGGGATAAAAGCCGGTATCTCCATGCTGATCGTAGGGATTAAACGCCAGGTTCCGGCGCACCGCCACCTCTTCGGGGGTTGCCAGCCGGGCACGGATCACATGACGCTCACCCGTAAAGCTTTTGGGGCTGTAGGTGATTGCCTGCTCGCCAAAGGGAATGGTAAAGTTGATTTCCCGCTTTTCCACATAGACCAGCACTTCCGGCATCGTATCCTCGAACTGAATCCAGCAGTAGCGCCCGGGGGTGTTGATCTCCAGTGCCACCCGATCGCCCGGACGGTAGGCATTCGTATAAACCAGACTTACCTGCTGCGCCGCATTGCAGGTCAGCAGCGTATGGCCGGGCACATCCAGCACCTTCAGTTTAATGGTTTCCATGAACAGTCGATTCCTCACTTTCTATTTTCATGCCGCATTGCCTATTTTCCGCTTTGCAATGCAGCATTTCGATTGAACATTATCCAACGATCAAATCCAGACCATGCTTAAACCAGATTCGGGTACGCCAGATCACCTGAGGCCAGGCCGTGCGCAGGCGAGCATCGGTCACCTCCACCTTCTCGGTGGTGATGCGCAAAGGCATTTGCTCGATTGCAGCAAAGCCCAGTTCCCCGAATCGGATGCCGGACTCCTCCACCTGGGGCGCTTCCACGCTTAGCAGGCTCAGAGCCACCTCGCCGGGATAGTCGGTTTCATCGCTCAGATGCAAGCCGTCCTCCTGCAGAACCGCTTTACGGCAGTAATTGCCCAGGCCGGGAACCGTTCCATAGGCGGGTGCAATGTCCATGCTCAGACCACCCTCCAGCTTCTGTACCTCCCGGGCGGCAAATTCCGCGCCCGGCTTCTGCTCATAAGCAGCCCCTTCCGGGTCAAACTCCGGAAGATTGTGCCAGCCGGAACGCATGGTCCAGATCTCGTACCGCTGAGGGCTGAAGGTCTTTTTGGTGTAGCTCTCCACGCCCAGGTCAATCAGCAGCGGCTTTCCGTCTTTATACAGTGTCACGCTGCCGGTGTCGTTGTGGTTGTGACTGTCGGCATTGCAGCCTGCCTTGATGCCCACGGTATAACCCGCACGGCGGCAGATGCACAGCCCGATGCTGGGATACCAGCTGTCCTCCGGAAGCACAGCGGCGCTTCCGGCGTGTTCCTTCGCATAGGCGCAGATGTCCGCCTCCGCAAAGGCTGTCTGTACCGCATAGTACAGGTTGATGCCCGCCACCGAATCCGAGGTGGGTTCGCCGCCCGGCCAGCGCACAAAATCCTCTGCTGCCAGCGCCATGAGCGGCTGACTGCCAATCTTTCTGCCAAACAGGAATTCCCGCGCACCGCGCGCACCGGCAAGCGGGCTGCAATCCGCAAAGTTCAGATAGAACGAACCGGAAACATGTACATTGGAAATGTATTCGGCGATTCCCCTCAGCTTGGGCTGCTCCCACACCCGGTCAAACACGCCCGGAGCAATGGCACACAGAATGTCCAGCCCATTGAACAGGCACAGACCGGCGTGGCTGTAGTACTGGGCGCCCTCGCTGCATGCACCGTCCTCGCCGTAGTCCTTTAAAAAGCAATCCAGACTGTAGGCGGCGCTGCGCACCACGGTATACAGATATTCCTTGCTACACGGCTGCAGCAGAGAAAATGCGATTAGGCAGTTCTGCACGCACCAAGGTGTCCAGTTGCACATGGGCTCACCGCCGTTGCCCTTCCACCAGAAGTGATCCCGCTGCCAGGGCGTCAGCACCCGGAAGGTCACTTCCCGGACCAGCCGCCGGGGCAAGCCGGGAGCATAGCGCTCCAGCGCGTCGCCCAGCAGGTAGTGGACCATCGCCAGAAGCGCCGCGGTCTCGGCAGCGAACAGATCCACGATCGGCCGGGAGGTATCCGCCAGAGGCAGCTGCGGCGTATCCCGAATATAACTGTTATGGGCAGGCAGCTGCCAGGCGCTCTCCTCACAAATGGCCCACACATAGTCCCCGATCAGCGGAATAAAGTTCCCCTGATTTTCTACCGCTTCTGCCAATGCTAGGCGCGCCAGCGTGCGGCGGCGGCCGAAATACGCGTTCTCGTATTGGGTACGGTCCCCGTCGGCAGTGAACCGCAGCCACAGCGAAAGCGGCAATGCCGGTACACCGGTATCGTCCTTCGCCGCCTGCTGCCCTGCCTGCAGCAGCCGGGCTGCGCCGGGCAGCGACTCCCATGCATTCCGATCCGATACAGGGGGACAAGGTCTCCACTGTCCCGGAACAAATGCAGGAGTTTGCTGAAGAAATTCCATCAACATTCTGCTGTCTCCTCCTTATCAAAAGAGATGCCGCGCAGCTTCTGCATGTAGGCACGCGGACTTACACCCTCCAGCTTTTTAAAAACCTTGGAAAAATAGAAGGCACTTTCAAAGCCCAGCTTATGGCTGATCTCATAGATCTTAAGATCTGTGGATGCCATCAGATCCTTCGCAGCTGCAATGCGGGTTTCTGTTACGAACTCCACAAAGCTGCTTTCCCCGTTTTGTGTAAACAGCTGGCTGAGATAACCCGGACTGAAATTGAACACCGCCGCCACATCGTTCAGCGAAAGCCGCTTGTCCAGATTATTGCGAATGTATTTCTGAATGTCCGCCACGATCCTTGCCCGGTGATCCAGCGTCGGTTTTGCTCCGCTTCCGGTAAAACCGATGGGCTCACTGGAGCTCAGAACCGGCAGGACCGAAAGCGCCTCCCGCTTGCTGTGCGGGATTTTATCCAGCCGGTTTACCGCAGGGCCGATGCCCCACCACAAGGTGGCGCTGAAATATTTGTACAAAATGCTGTTCGCCTTCTCCAGCACCGGCATCAGGCACTGCTGCATATCGTCCGGTGTTTCCAGCGGGAACAGCACCGAAAAATGCCTTGGGTCCACAACCGTGACAAAGCAGGGCATATATTTGGGCAAAACATCCGCCGCCATGCGGGTAACGCCCGCGCTCAGCGTGATCTGATGCTCGATATCCTCTTTGCGGTTTCGTATGCTGGCAATTGCCACCGCATACCAGGGCGAATCCAGCTTGATGCCCAGCTCCTCCGCCGCAGAGCGGATCTGAACATCACTGTCGAACGCTCCGCTGTACATATGAATAAAGAACCGGTCCCGATACCGCTCCAAGCCAGTCACCGTCTCCGAGGATGGCTGGCGCAGCGCCTTCTCTTTTTTCACCGCATTCCGGGCACGCTCCAGCGCGGCCAGCAGATTTTCCTCGGTCAATTCCAGTTTGAGCAGGTAGTCCACCGCTCCCAGATTCATGCTCCGGTGCACATAGGAAAATTCTTCGTAGCTGGTCAGCATAATGAACGCCGGCAGCGCGTTGTCCTTTTCCCTGCAGCGCGCCACCATCGTCAGCCCGTCCATTACCGGCATGCGAATGTCCGACACCACAATGTCCGGCTTCAAATCATCGATTTTTTCCAATGCCTCGCTTCCGTTTCGCGCTGTTCCAACCAGTTCAAACCCTTGTTCTGCCCAATTGATCATGCTTTGCATGCCAATAAGAACCAGCGGTTCATCGTCCACAAGTAAGACACGAATCAATCCGTACTCTCCTCCTCCGAATTATGGGCAGGGGGAAGACGAATCGTGACCGATGTTCCAACCCCCGGCTGAGAAGAAATGGACAACCCATATTCTTCACCAAAGCTATACTGCAAACGGCGGTGCACGTTCCACATGCCCACATGACGATATTTCGCCTCGGCCTCCTCGCCTTCCGGCGCACGAAGCACCTTTGCCGCCATTTCCTCATCCATACCCACACCGTTATCCTTCAAAACAATCAGCGTATCCCCGCACGGATCGCGAGTAACGATGATCTCGATGTTTCCTGCACAGCCCTTTGGCTCGATTCCATGGAAAATCGCGTTTTCCACCAATGGCTGCAAGGTAAAGCGCGGAATCATGCAATTCTGACACAGGCGCTCGTCTTCAATGTAGGATACATCCAGCATGATCGTTCCTCCGTAGCGATAATGCTGGATGGTAAAATAGTCGTTAAGCAGAGCGAACTCCTCCTGAAGCGTAACCAGGCGCTCATTGCCCTTGGAAACGCTTTTCAGCAGGCGCGACAACGCCATGGTCATCTCCACAATACCGGTGGCATGCTGGATCGCCGCCATCCATTTGATACTATTTAATGTATTATAAATAAAATGGGGGTTGATCTGGTTTTGCAGCATCCGATACTCCAGATCCTTTTTCTGTCGCTCGTCATCCAGCCGTTTTTCCATCAGCGTGCTGATGGAACGGGAAAGTCCGTTGATTCCGCGGCCAATGTCGCCCATTTCATTGTCCCACTCAATGTCCGGATTGGGCGTAAAGTCGCCCTCGCTGATCCGTGCCAGCTGTTTTTGCAGCGCCTGCACCGTGACCGCAATCATCTGACGCAGCACAAGACCCAACAGAAGGCCCAGCAGCGAAAGGCCGCCAAGCATCATAACAAAGAAGGGGAACATGCTGGGCAATTGATCCCAGATCACCGGCTGCTGCAGAAACTGCGCAATATACAAATCGTGAACTCCCACAGGGTATGCAAGCGCAAGCTGTTCGTTATAACGGATTAGGCATGTCTGCTGGTTCATCAGCGACACGTAATCCGGAATCTCTTCCACAGATTGGATTTCCGTGCCGGGCTCCAGCGCGACCAGCTCATTTCCGCTTACCCGCCACATCTGATCATTCATAATCCAGAACAGCTCACAGTCCTCGCAGGCATTGGTTTCCTGCAGCACATCGGTGATCATCCTGCTGGAAACCGCAATGTAAACCTGCGCCTGGGCATTGCTGGAGTAGCTGGCTATTTTTCGCATGACCGGAATGATTGTTTTGGAATTGCCAATGATCAGTGGGTCTTTTTCCAGCATGGTCCATGACAGATTTTCGGTACCTTCAGAGAACCCCGGCAACTGGTAGATTCCATCCCCGGTGATTGCAAGGCTTTGTGTGGTGGTCATTCCCTGCTGCAGAATCCGCCCATTATTATCTGTAATCAGAATACGGTCCAGATAGCGCGCTGTATACTGCGAAGAATATTTATTAAGTAAAGTATCATAAACCGTAAGAACCTGCTGTGTTTGTACATTTCCAAATATATAACTTCGGATTGTACTGTTCACCGTACACCAATCAGCAAAATCGTCGATCTCACTCACGTTTTGCCGAAGCTGGTTCGCAGCAACCTGCAAACTGTACTCCACACTCTGCGAATTGGCCCGAAGATAATTTCGATATACTACAACTAAACTCACCGCACAGATTCCCAAGGCGATCATGGAACTAAACGCAAGGGAAAGCATAATAATTCGCATCTGAAGTGAGTGGCGGCGTTTCAACACAACATCGTTCCTTTCGCTATCATTCACCTTATTATACTATTAATATCCCTTTTATTATACAATAAAGCACCGCGTCAAAGCAAAGAAATGCAAAATTCCAATGAAAAAAATATATCTTTCTGAAAAAAATACATGATTTCAAAAACCTCTTTCTTTGGGAGGACTTTCCACTTCCTACTTTTTTGCATAATTTTTCTTG
This sequence comes from Allofournierella sp., assembly GCF_017889395.1. Classification (NCBI taxonomy): domain Bacteria; kingdom Bacillati; phylum Bacillota; class Clostridia; order Eubacteriales; family Oscillospiraceae; genus Allofournierella; species Allofournierella sp. The sequence goes on from NZ_JAGHKE010000026.1 coordinate 12,681, forward strand.
AAAAAGTCTATCTGTTTTTAGGCTAAATTATATTATAATCTATTACAGGGATGAATCCGTTCACGATTCATCAAAAATAACAGAAGGAGAGAACACACACTATGAAAAAGCTTCTTGCACTCGTGACCGCTAGTGTAATGGCTCTGTCCATGGTTGCTTGCGGTGGATCCACTTCCACCAGCACCGCCACCAGCACCGCCAGCACTGCCTCCACCTCCACCGGCAGCTCTGAAGAGCAGGTTACCCTGAACTGGGCTGTTTGGGATCTGGAGTCCACTGCTTACTGGAAAGCCATGGCTGACGGCTACATGGCAAGCCATCCCAATGTGACCATTGAGATGACCGACCTGGGCTCTACCGACTACATGACTCAGCTGGCTACTCAGCTGGCTGGCGGTAACGGCGAGCTGGATGTTCTGACCATCAAGGACATTCCCGGTTACTCCAACCTGATCAACCTGGAGATGCTCGTTCCCATGAACGACATTCTGGAGCGCGACACCGCTGACTTCGGCGGCGTTATCGAGCAGCTGACCGCTGAGGACGGCAACTTCTACGGCGTTCCCTTCCGTTCCGACTTCTGGGTTCTGTACTACAACAAGGACATCTTTGATGCTGCTGGCGTAGAGTACCCCACCAACGACATGACCTTCGATGAGTTCGACGCTCTGATCCGTGAGGTTTCCGAGGCCAGCGGCGTTTACGGTAACTTCTACCACACCTGGCGTTCCGACGTAACCCTGTTCGGCATCCTGGATGGCCAGAACACCATCATCGACGGCAACTACGACTTCCTGGCTCCCTACTACGAGACCGTTCTGGCTGAGCAGAAGGATGGCGTTGTAGGCGACTACGGCGAGCAGAAGACCAGCGCTCTGCACTACTCTGCTGCTTTCGAGAATGGCCAGACCGCTATGTGCAACATGGGCAGCTGGTTCATCGCTACCCTGCAGGCTTACAATGCTGACGCTGAGGCCAACGGTGTTGAGCCTGTAAACTTCGGCATCGTGAAGTACCCCCATCCCGAAGGAGTCGAGGCCGGCACCACTCTGGGCACTGTGACCAGCCTGGGCATCAACCCCTACTCCGAGAACCAGGAAGCCGCTGCTGACTTCATCAACTGGTGTGTTTCCGACGAAGGCGCTGCTGCCATCGCTGCTACCGGCACCTTCCCCGCTGTTTCCAACAGCGAAATCAACAGCATCATTGCTGCTACCGAAGGCTTCCCCACCGACGAGGCTTCTGTTGAGGCTCTGAACACCGTTGCTGTGTACCTGGAGATGCCCCTGTCTGACAAGGCTGCTGAGATCGAGACCGTTCTGAACACCTGGCATGACGCCATCATGACCTATGCCTGCACCGTTGAGGAAGGCATTGCCAACATGAACAGCGAGGTTCAGGCTCTGCTGGCTGAGTAATCCCCTTGCTTTTCTACACTCGTTCATAAACAGCCGGGGGCGGGCGATCGCGCCCGCCCCCTCTTATTTTGTATAGCTTTCCAAACATATCCTTGAGGAGGGATTTCGAATGCCCCGAACCACCAAAACTGCATCCGCAGTACGAGGCAAGGGAATGAACAAAAACCTGCGGGACAGCCTGGTTGCATACAGCTTCATTGCTCCCAACTTCATTGGTTTTTGCGTATTCACCCTGGTTCCGATGATTTTCGCCATCTGCCTGGCTTTCTGTAATTGGGACGGCGTGCATGCCATTCAGTTTGTCGGCCTGCAGAACTTTGCTGATCTGCTGTCTGACAATACCTTTAAGGTTTCCTTTGTGAACACCATCATTTACGCAGTCGGCACGGTTCCTCTGACTCTGGTCTGCAGCCTTGGTCTGGCTCTGCTGCTGAATCAGAAGGTATTTGCCCGCAACTTCTTCCGCACCGTGGCATTCTTCCCCTACGTTGCTTCTCTGGTTGCTGTTGCTGCCGTGTGGAACATGATTTTCAATCCTTCCATGGGCCCTATTAACATGGTTCTGTCCGCCTTTGGCGTGGAGGAACTGCCCCGCTGGGCCGCTGGCAAGGAGACTGCTATGATCACCGTTATCCTGTTCAGCGTGTGGAAAAACATGGGCTATTACATGGTCATTTACCTGGCCGGCCTGCAGGGTACCAATCCTGAGCTGAACGAAGCCGCTGAGCTGGACGGCGCAAACCGCCGCCAGATCTTCTGGCACATCATCCTGCCCCAGCTGCGTCCCACCACCTTCTTTGTTGTGATTATGCTGACCATCACCTCCTTTAAGGTATACGATCAGATGTACATGATCACCCAGGGCGGCCCCGGCAACGCAACCATGACCCTGGTTTACGACATCTACAATGTCGCTTTCGTGGGTACTCCCCGTTACGGTTATGCAAGCGCTATCAGTATGGTTCTGTTTGCACTTGTTCTGATTGTTACTCTGGTGCAGTTCCGCGGTTCTTCCGCTGATAACTAAGAAAGGAGGCTTTTAAAAATGGCACAAACACTTGCAGTAAAAACCAAATCTGCCAAAAGGCAGCATCAGATCGCGATGGTCGCTATTTATGTCATTCTGATTGTTGTTGCCTTCTTAATGCTGATTCCTTTTGTTTGGATGCTGTCCGCCTCCTTCAAAATGAACAAGGACGTTTTCTCCTTCCCCATTGAGTGGGTTCCTTCCAATCCTAGACCGGAAAACTACGTGGACATCTGGACTAAGATCCCCCTGGCCACTTTCATTTTAAACACTACCAAGCTGACCATCATCGTCACCCTGCTGCAGCTGTTCACCTCCAGCTTCGCTGCATACGCATTTGCAAAGCTGAACTTCAAGGGCAAAAAGCTCCTGTTCCTGGGCTACATTGCCACCATCGCGGTGCCCTGGCAGGCTTACATGGTTCCCCAGTTCATGATGATGCGTTCCTGGGGCCTGAACAACACCCATCTGGCCATCATCTGCCTGCAGGCCTTCAGCGCCTTCGGCGTGTTCCTGATGAAGCAGTTCTATGAAGGCGTTCCCACCGAACTGTGTGAAGCCGCTCGTATCGACGGTCTGTCCGAATACGGCATCTGGTGGCGCATCATGCTGCCGCTGTCCAAGCCGGCACTGTCCACCCTGACCATCTTCACCTTCGTTTCCACCTGGAACGACTTCCTTGGTCCCATGATCTACCTGACCAAAACCGAACTCAAGACCATCCAGATCGGTCTGCGCATGTTCATCAGCCAGTATTCCGCTGAGTACGGTCTGATTATGGCCGCCTCCGTAATCGCGCTGATCCCCGTGCTGATTGTATTCCTGGCATTGCAGAAATACTTCGTGCAGGGCGTTGCGTCCGCCGGCCTGAAAGGCTAACCTTTACCCCGAAGGGGCACGGGCATTCTGCTCCGTGCCCCTGTTTTTTTATTCCAGGAGTGTTCCGACTTTCCGAAACGCTCCGAGCAATGAGGTGCTTTATGAAAACCATTGATCTTCCCATTCTGACCGATACCGCCGCCGCTGCGGCTCTTGACGAGGCCTGTGAGCAGGTTCGCATCAATCTGCCCCTGTACACCGACCGCTGCCAGAACCACTCCAGCGTGGACAACATCTACCCCGCCTGCGACAACAACCAGTGGACCTGCGGCTTCTGGCCCGGCGAGGTGTGGCTGGCCTTTGAGCGCACCGGCGACGAGGCCTTCAAGGCCTCCGCTCTGGAGCTGGTGAACAGCTTCGCTTACCGCATCGATCATAAGATCGAGGTGGACCACCACGATATGGGCTTCCTGTACAGCCCCTCCTGCGTGGCAGCTTACAAGCTGACCGGCAGCGAGATCGGCAAGGAGGCCGCCGTGAAGGCTGCCGACCAGCTGATCAGCCGTTTCCAGGAAAAGGGCCAGTTCATTCAGGCCTGGGGTGAGATGGGTGCGCCGGAAAACTACCGCTACATCATCGACTGCCTGCTGAACCTGCCTCTGCTGTACTGGGCCACCGAGGTGACCGGCGATGCCAAATACGCAGACATTGCCCACAAGCACATCACCACCTGCCTGGCTAACTCTTTCCGTGCCGACGGCTCCACCTACCACACCTTCTTCATGAATCCGGACGGCACCCCCAGCCACGGCGCCACCTGCCAGGGCTACAAGGATGACAGCTTCTGGGCTCGCGGTCAGGCCTGGGGCGTGTACGGCAGCGTGCTGAGCTACCGTTACACCAAGAACCCCGAATATCTGGACACCTTCCGCAAGGCGCTGGCCTTCTACATGACCCGCCTGCCTGACGATCTGATTCCCTACTGGGATATGGTGTTCACCAGCGGCACCGAAGAGCCCCGTGACTCCTCCTCCGCTGCCATCGTGGCCTGCGGCCTGCTGGAGGCTGCCAAGTACGTGGAGGCCGAAGAGGCCGAGGGCTATGTGAAGCTGGCCCGTCAGATGATGGGCAGCCTGGTGGACAACTACGCGGTGCGTGAGCATGTGCCCGGTGCCGGTCAGATCCTGCACGGCACCTACAGCAAGAAGAGCCCCTACAACACCTGCACCCCCGAGGGCGTAGATGAATGCACCAGCTGGGGCGACTACTTCTACATGGAAGCTCTGACCCGTCTGACCAAGGACTGGGAGCTGTACTGGTAAAAAAGCGCAATACAGGAAAGAAGGATTGAGCGCAATGGAACTGAATACCCGCAAAGACTTTGAAGCACTGGCCCACAAGCTTCTGGACCCCCTGCTGCCCCTCTACTCTGAGGGCTGCGCACGGCTCCAGATCGGCGATACCGGCGCCAGCTACTGCCGCGATACCATCCAGATGGAGGGCTTTTCCCGCATTTTGTGGGCTCTGGCTCCCCTGCTGCAGGGCGGCGGCGAAGCACCGGAACTGACCCGCATTTACCAGAAGGGACTGGTCAGCGGTACCGATCCCGAGAGCCCGGAATACTGGGGCAATCCCGGCGACTACGACCAGCTGTTCGTGGAAATGGCCGCCATTGCCTGTGCCATTCTGGAGGTTCCCCAGACGTTCTGGGAGCCCTTGAGCGACAAGGAAAAGCAGAATCTGGTCAACTGGCTGAGCACCATCAACCAGCATGAACTGCCCATGTGCAACTGGCTGGGCTTCCGCATTCTGGTCAACCTGGCGCTGCGCTCGGTAAACATGCCCTATGAGCCTGAACGCATGGAGCTGGATCTGCAGGAGATGGAAAGCTGGTACATCGGCGACGGCTGGTACAGCGACGGTTCTCCTCTGAACAAGCCTCAGCGCGACTACTATATTCCCTGGGCCATCCAGTACTACGGCGTGCTGTACAGCGTGTTCGCCGCTGACACCGATCCGGAACGGGCCGCTCGCCTGCGGGAGCGGGCTCTGGTGTTCGGCCGGGAATTCCAGCACTGGTTCGATGAAAACGGCGCTGCCATTCCCTATGGCCGGAGCCTTGCTTACCGCTTTGCTCAGTGTGCCTTCTACTCTGTTTGCGTCTGGGCCGGGCTGGAGCCCCTGCCGCTGGAGCAGATGAAGGGTATCATCGTGCGTAACCTCCAGTGGTGGATGGAAAAGCCCATTGTTGATCGGGACGGCGTGCTGAACATCGGTTACTGCTATCCCCAGATGTTCATGACTGAGCGCTACAATGCGCCGGGCAGTCCCTACTGGTCCATGAAGAGCTTCATCGTGCTGGGTCTACCGGAGGATCACCCCTTCTGGAAGGCAGAGGCCGCTCCTCTGGCCGCAAATCCGGGCCTGACCCCCATGTACAATGCTCATTTCCTGATGCAGCGCACTCCGGACGGCCAGGTGAACCTGTATGCCCCCTCTGAGGTGGAGCAGAACGAGCACGGCCAGTTCGCAGAAAAGTACGGCAAGTTCGTATACAGCACCCGGTTCGGCTTCTCTGCCAGCCGCAGCTATGTACAGCTGGAGCAGGCCGCGCCGGACAGCATGCTGGCCTTTGTAATCAGCGGCCAGGTGTTTGTGCGCCGTCACAGCGACAGCTTTGAGGTAAAAGAAGACCGGATGATCGCCACCTGGTCTCCCTTCGAGGGCATCACCGTGACCACCGAGCTGATTCCCACCGAGCAGGGCCACATCCGGCGGCACACCATCCAGAGTCCCTTTGCCTGCACCGCCTACGACAGCGGCTTCGCGGTGGCAAAGTTTACTCCGGAATTCGCCGCAAAGGCGGATGGCTGCACCGCTGAAGCGGGCAACCAGACCCAGCGCTGCACAGTATGCGGCAAATCCGGCACGGCGCAGATCATTGAGTGCTGGCCCAACACCAGCCTGTATGCGCCCAACACCGTGATTCCCTCGGTACGGTACGAGATCGCCGCGGGCACCACCGTGGTGGAGACCGAGATCACCGCCTTCGCGCAGTAATCACATTTGTACTTCGCGGCATTGCGAAGTACCAGTACGTCTTTTTTTGGGGGGGCATTTTGCTGACAAAATGCCCCCTTCTTTTATAATAGGAATAGAATTCATCGCTGCGCGGAGCTGGTCTGCGCAGCAAGCAAAAGTGAGGGAACTTTTATGCATCCTGATTTAAAATGGCTCGTGGACCCCGAGGTCTTCGCGGTGGGCCGGCTGCCCGCTCATTCCGATCATCGCTGGTACCAGAACGAGCAGGAGCTGGCGCTGGGCCGAATGGCTCTGCGTCAGAGTCTGGACGGGGAATGGCAGTTCGCCTACAGCCCCTGCCCCGCTGCCCGCCCGGCAGATTTCTGGCAGGAGGATTTCGACCGCTCGGCCTTCGGCCCCATCCAGGTACCCGGCCATGTGGAACTCCAGGGCCACGGCCAGATTCAGTACATCAACACCATGTATCCCTGGGACGGCCGCAGCAATCTGCGCCCGCCCCAGATTGACTGGGACAATGCGCCGGTGGGCAGCTATGTTCACCGGTTCGACCTTGACCCGGAGCTTGCAGGCAAACGGGTTTGCATCTGTTTTGAAGGCGTGGAGCAGGCCTTTTATCTTTGGCTGAACGGTCATTTCGTCGGCTACAGCGAGGATTCCTTCACTCCTGCCCACTTTGATCTAACGGAGTTTATTCGTCCCACCGGCAACCTGCTCTGCGTGGAGGTCCATAAACGATGCAGCGCCAGCTGGCTGGAGGATCAGGACTTTTTCCGGTTCAGCGGTATCTTCCGCCCGGTATATCTGTACGCCAAGCCCCGCATCCATGTGGAGGACCTCTGGCTGCGCGCCGGTCTGGAAGAGGACAACACCACCGGCACCCTCGCTCCCCTGCTGCTGCTCTCCGGCGAAACCGACGGCTGCTCTGTAACCTGCCGGATCACTGACCCTCTGGGCCGCTGTCTCTTTGACGGTCCCATCGACCCCAGCGGCGAAACGACTCTTCATCTGCCGGACATTCAGCCCTGGGACCACGCTCATCCGGTGCTGTATTCGGTGTTGTTCCTCCTGAAGGACCGACAGGGAAACCTGGTAGAGCTGGTTCCCTACCGTACCGGCTTCCGCCGTTTTGAGCTGAGGGACGGCCTGATGCTTCTGAACGGCGAGCGAGTGGTATTCAACGGCGTAAACCGCCACGAATGGAGCGCAGAGCGGGGCCGCTCCATCACCTGTGAGGACATGGACCGCGCCATGTCCACCTTCCGCCGGGCCAACATCAACGCGGTGCGCACCTGCCACTATCCCAATCAGAGCTACTGGTATGAGCTGTGCGATGAAAACGGCATCTATACCATGGATGAGACCAATCTGGAAAGCCATGGCTCCTGGCAGAAGATGGGCGCAGTGGAGCCCAGCTGGAACGTGCCCGGCAGCCTGCCCCAGTGGAAGAAATGCGTGGTGGATCGTGCCCGTTCCATGTTCGAGCGGGACAAGAACCACACCGCTATTCTGATCTGGTCCTGCGGCAACGAATCCTACGCGGGTGAGGATATTCTGGCCATGACCCACTTCTTCCACGAGAACGATCCCAGCCGTCTGGTACATTATGAGGGTGTGTTCCACAACCGGGCCTTCGACTCCATCAGCGACATGGAAAGCCGTATGTACGCCACTCCGCAGGCCATCCGGGAATATCTGGAGGCCAAGCCGGAAAAACCCTTTATCCTGTGCGAATACATGCACGATATGGGCAACAGCCTGGGCGGCATGGAAAGCTACATTCGCTTGGGCGAGGAATTCCCCCAGTATCAAGGCGGCTTCATCTGGGACTATATGGATCAGGCCCTGTGGCACACCGACTGCCTGGGCCGCCGGGTACTGGGTTACGGCGGCGACTTTGGCGAGCGTCCCACCGACTACAACTTCAGCGCCAACGGCATCGTGTTCGCTGACGGCAGCGAAAAGCCCGCCATGCAGGAGGTACGCTACTGGTATTCCAGCCCTGAGCAGCGTTCTCTGCACGATCAAAAGAACGCGAAGGCCAGCCGCCTGTCTGCCCAGCAGGTGGCCTCTCTGCACGCCGAAAACGCCCGTCAGGCACAATCCGCCGCCGATCTGGTGGTCATTGAGGGCGATGTGAATCTGGGCGTACAGGGCCAGGGATTTGAGGTTCTCTTCTCCTACACCGAAGCCGGCCCGGTTTCGCTGATCTCCCAGGGTACACAGTGGCTCTATCGTGCGCCTCGCCCCGCACTCTGGCGGGCAGCCACGGAAAACGACATCGGCAACGCCTTTGCCGCAAAGAGCGCTGCCTGGATGGCAGCGGATGCACTGCCCCGCTGCACCCGCTGGGAGGTCCGTGAAAAAGGTCCCCGCCGGGTAGAGATCGCTTATTTCTTTGAATTTGCCGCGGTTCCCGGCGCATCGGTGGAAATGATTTACTCGGTGGATGCCCAGGGAAGCCTGAGGGTGCGCGCCGAATTCCAGGGTGCGCCGGAGCTGCCCGAGCTGCCTGTATTCGGTGTTCGTTTCGTTCTGCCGGAGCCGGCAGCCTCCTTTGGCTGGACGGGCCTTTCCGGCGAAACCTATCCCGATCGGAAAAAGGGCGCCACCTTCGGCCGTCACAGCGATATTCCCCATATCCCGGACTATCTGGTTCCCCAGGATTGCGGCGTGCATATGGACACCCACCGGCTGACGCTGGAGCGGCGCAACACCCAGGAAGCAGCCACCGCACGGCTGGAGCTGCTCATGGCAAAGGAGCCCTTTGCATTCAGTGCACTGCCTTACACCGCCCAGGAGCTGCAGAACGCCGATCACCGGGAACAGCTCCCGCCGCCCAGCCGCACGATTGTGACCGTGATGGGCGCGGTTCGAGGTGTTGGCGGCATCGACAGCTGGGGCACTGATGTGGAGCCCGAATACCGAATCAGCGCGGAACAAAACCACCACGTCGAATTTTTCATTCAGCTTTAAGTGCACAGCGCGTCTCTTGCAGGGCCATAGTTTAAATTATAATTAAGGCTTTTGCTGTATGCTGGTGGTATCAACACTGGAAGGAAGGCGCTGCTATGCGCATTTTACTGGCTGTGCTGGGTCTGTGTGCGGTGCTGGCACTGCTGCTGATCCTCTCCAGCCGGATTGTGCGGCCGGTGGCGGAAAGCTATGAAAAGCAGCGCCGGTTCATCACCGACGCAGGCCACGAGCTGAAAACGCCCATGACCATCATCAGCGCCGATGTGGACCTGGCCGAGATGGACTGCGGGGAAAACCAGTGGCTCATCGACATCCGCCGCCAGACGCAGCGTCTCACCAGCCTGACCGCCGATCTGATCTATCTGTCCCGCATGGAAGAGGAACAGCCCAGGCTTTCGCCCATTGAGTTTCCCCTTTCGGATGCGGTGGAGGAGATAGCCCAGTCCTTTGCGGCTCTCGCCACCAGCCAGGGCAAGGCATTTTCCATCCGGGTGCAGCCCATGCTCTCGTATCTTGGCGATGAGAAAGCCATTCGCCAGCTGGTTTCCATCCTGCTGGACAATGCTCTCAAATACTCCCCTGAGGGCGGACAGCTGACTCTCACACTGGAAAAGCAGGACCGCGGTACGCTGCTCACCGTCACCAACACCGTGGACAAACCTCTGGAACGTGCCCAGCTGACCCGTCTGTTCGACCGGTTCTATCGTACCGACCAATCCCGCAACAGTCAGACCGGCGGCTATGGGCTGGGGCTTTCCATTGCCAAAAGCATCGTACTGGCGCACAAGGGAAAATCCGGGCAGAGCAGCCGGACAGCAACACTCTTGCAATTGTGGTAAATCTGTCTGCATAAAAAACTACGATTCGCCGGTAAAACACCAATTTCAAAGCAAAAAACCGAGGTCTTTGCACGACATTGTGCAAAGACCTCGGTTTTTTTGTGATTATAGCAGCTCTGCAAACCAAGAACAGCGGAAACCGCATATACGGTTTCCGCTGTTCAATTCAGTGTTTACAGCTCTTAGCGCTGCAGGGGTATTCCGCTAGTTTGCGTCCCTTACTGTTTCTTCTTGACGAAAACCAGTACGGCCGCAATTACTGCGATCACTACCACAGCACCGATCACAACAGGCAGTACACTGCCGCTGCCCTGTGCGGAAACAGCTTCGCTCTCAGAGGAAACAGCTTCCTCACTGTCCGCCGGCTGCTCTTCTGCTGCAGGCTCCTCAGTGGGAACCGCAGTGGGTGCTGCAGTGGGAGCTGCGGTAGCCGAGGGAGTGGAGCCCTCATCGGGCTTCTGAGTGGGAGCTGCAGTAGGTGCAGCAGTGGGAACCGCAGTAGGTGCAGCAGTGGGAGCTGCAGTGGGAGCTGCGGTAGCCGAGGGAGTGGAGCCCTCATCGGGCTTCTGAGTGGGAGCTGCAGTAGGTGCAGCGGTGGGAACCGCAGTGGGAGCTGCAGTAGGCACTGCAGTGGGAACTGCGGTGGGAGTTGCAGTAGGTACTGCAGTGGGTACTGCGGTGGGCTCAGGAGTCGCGGTCGGCTCCGGAGTGGGTGCAACGTAGTCGATGTTCTCATCGGCAACGGCCAGCCAGCTCACAACGGGAGCCTGAGAGCCGGTGCAGGTGATGGTGTAACGAACGGTTGCAGCCTCATCCAGCGTGAAGGTGAACTCGTTCAGCTGGCTCAGGTTGGAGCCGCTCACGCCGAAGGTGCCCGCATCCAGAACAGTATCGCCATAGGAAACGGTAGCTTTCATCGGGCGGTCCATCCACCACCACTCCTGATGGGCAGAGGTGATGGTATATTCGCCGGCTTCCAGATAGAAGTCGTAGGAGATGGTCTCACCCACCTTATTCTCCTTACCGTAAATACCGGTGGCCCACATGTCAGCGGTGCCGGACCAGCCCTTGGTGCCAACATCGGTGTCCACCAGACCCCAGGTGTTGTCACTGGTCTTGAACTGATCGAACTTATCGTTCAGCAGCTGATCGCCCAGCATAGATTTCACCAGTTCATAGTACTCGGTGGTCTCCGGTGCATTTGCATCGTTCAGGTTGCAGACGGTATCGATGAAGTAAACCAGGTTGTTGGGTACGACCTGCACGGATACGCTTGCGGTCAGGGGCATACCCAGAACGGTGATGCCGCCCTGTACCACACCAACCACATCATTGGTGCCGTACACGTTGGTGAAGTTGTCGGGTTCATTGCCTTCCCAGACAATGGGCATCTCCTTGATTTCGCCATTGCTGTCCTTTACCATTACGGTGCTGGGCAGAGCGCTGGCGGGCAGGCGGCCATTGCTCAGAACAGTCAGCCCGGTGGGCAGTTCGCTCTCAATGGAAACCAGAGCAGTTCCGCTCACTTCCAGCTCCTCACCCAGGGTGTAGAGCGCGTCGATCTGCAGAGTGCCGGACTTCACAACAACCTTCACGGAGTGCTTGTCGTTGGTCAGGCCGGTCAGAGTGTAGGTCTCAAAACGGGTGCCGCTGGAGGAAGTTTTTGCGTTTTCAGCAACCAGGTTGCCGTCCACATAGACATCCAGAACGGCGCTGCCGTCGTTGCCGCCGGTAATGGCAAAGCCGGTGCCGGCCACAGGGAAGTTGAAGGTGAATTC